>JBBRVT010000712.1:0-1925 GCA_038246615.1 Burkholderiales bacterium | reverse complement strand
TGGCCACGCTGATCGCCAGCTACGACTTTGCCGAAGCCAGCTACACCGGCGCTGCCGGGGAACTGAAGGACACCGCCGGCTTCACGGGCGGGCCGTTCAACGGCAATGCCATCGGCAGGCCGCTGCCCACACCGGCCAGCGCCAGCCCGGCGCGCAGCGGCAGCACCGGCACCTGCGGCTATGCCGCGATGCCCGGGCCGGTGGGCAACGGCGGCGCCTTCACCATCCCCGGCTTGCCGGTGGTGACCACTGCAGGCGCCAAGACCAGCGTGGCCTTCTGGATGCACTGGAACGGCACCCTCGGCGTGATGCCGATCGGCTGGCAGAGGCATGACCTGTGGATCACCAGCGCCGGGTTCGGCTTCAACACCGGAAATTCGGAGGTATTCGGCATCACCAACAGCGGCCTGGCCAACACCTGGAAGCATGTGGTGGCGGTGTTCACCAACGGCAGCGTGACCGGCAACAAGATCTACATCGACGGCGTGGACATGGGTGCGCTCAGCTACCGGGTCGGCTCATCGTCGGCCTTGGTGAACGCCGTGGTGGCCAGCACGCTGCGCGTGGGTGGCTGGTCCCAGGACCCCGGCTACCGCTTCGGGGGCCGGATCGACCAGCTGCGTGTCTACAACGGCGAGCTCAGTGCCAGCGAGGTGGCTGCGCTGCACACCGAGACCGCCAGCTGCGGGGGAACCGCAGCGCACCGCCTGGAGATCTTGCATGCCAGCGGCACCGGCCTGACCTGCACGCCGTCCACCGTGACGGTGCGGGCCTGCGCCGACGCCACCTGCAGCACGCCCTACACCAGCGGCGTGACAGGCACGCTGGGTGCCACCGGCGGCAGCGTGCTGTGGCCTGCCGGCACCAGTTTCAGCATCGCCGCCGGCAGCAGCAGCACCACCGTCAACCTGCAGGCCACCACCACCACTGCCACCATGCTGGGCGTGGCCAGCAGCACACCCAGCGCCAGCAACGCCGCCACCTGCAACTTCGGCAGCCCGTCGTGCACCTTCACTGCGGCCGACAGTGGCCTGCTGTTCGACGTGGCCCACCATGTCAGCGATGCGTCGCAGCCGGTCAGCGTCTCGGCGGTGCGCAAGTCCGACAACGGCCTGGCCTGCACGCCGGCCTTTGCCAGCGTGAGCCGCAGCATCGCCTTCAGCTGCGCCTACACCAACCCGACCACCGGCACCCTGCCGGTGCGGGTGGGCGGCACGGCGCTGAACGCGGCCGGCAACAACGCCGCCGCTTGCGACGCCAACGGCAGGGCGGTGACCCTGGCCTTCAATGCCAGCGGCGTGGCCACCACCACGGTGCAGTACGCCGACGTGGGCCAGATCGCGCTGACCGGCCGCTACAACGGCAGCGCCGCCACCAGCGACACCGGCCTGGTGATGAGCGGCAGCGACAGCTTCATCGCCGCGCCCGACCACTTTGTGGTCAGCAGTGTGACGGCCGGGCCGATCCGGGCCGGCAGCAGCTTCTCGGCCAGCGTGGCCGCGCGCAATGCCAGTGGCAACACCACGCCGAACCACGGTCGCGAGACATCGCCGGAAGGCCTGTGGCTGGGCTGGCTGCGCATCCAGCCCAGCGGCAGCGGTGCGGTCAACGGCAGCTTCAGCGGCAGCCTGGGCAGCTTTGCCAGCGGCACGGCCAGCAGCAGCAACCTGGCCTGGACCGAGGTGGGGCGTGGCGACCTGGTGCTGCGGTCATCGAATGCCAGCGGCTACCTGGGCAGCGGCCTGAGCGCCTTCGGCAGCAGCCTGGCCAGCGGCGCGAAGCTTTGCGCCGCCGAGGGCGGCAGCTGCGTGCTGCCCGGCGGCACCACCGCCACGGTGTACTACGGTGAGCAGGGCAGCTGGGCCGCCAGGACCGGCCAGACCGGCACGGTGGGCTGCACCAACGCCAACTTCGGTGACCCGCTG
>JBBRVT010000711.1:0-1930 GCA_038246615.1 Burkholderiales bacterium | reverse complement strand
TGAGCGCACCCGCCGTGCACGATCTCTGGCAAGGCTATCCCGTACCACCGATGCGGCACGAGGCGCATCACGGCGACCGCCTGGTGCGCTGCTTCCAGCCGCGGCCGGCCGGGCTGTGGCCGATGTTTACCGCCACGCTGGCGCGCACACCGCAGGCCGAGGCCCTGGTCTGCGAAGGCCAGCGCTGGACTTATGCCGACTGCGCCAACGCCGCCGCGCGGCTGGCCAATGGCCTGGCGGCGCAAGGCCTGGTGCGCGGCGACCGCGTGCTGATGTTCATCGACAACCGGCCCGAGTTTGTGCTGGTGCTGCTGGCGCTGCAGCGCCTGGGCGCGATCGCGGTGCCGGTGGGCGTGCGCGAGCAGCGGCCCGGTCTGGCCTACATCGCCCGGCAATGCGGCGCGGCAGCGATCATCATCGACGCCGCGCTGGCCGACCGCGCGCCCGATGCTGACGAGGCGCCGGCGTTGCGCCAGCGCTTCAGCATTGGCGAGGCACCGGGCTGCACCGCCTTGACGACGCTGATGTCCGGCGCGGCCCCGATCACGCCACCGACCGAGACTGCCGAGCAGGACGTGGCGGTAATCCTCTACACCTCAGGCACCACCGGCCACCCCAAGGGCGCGATGCTGACCCATGCCAACATCGTGCACTCGGTGCTGCACTACCAGGCGGGCATGCGGCTGGCCACGGCCAGCGCGACACGACCCGGTGAACGCGCCGCGCTGGCGGTGCCGGCCAGCCATGTCACCGGCCTGGTGGCGATCATCGCCACGATGCTGCACCTGGGCGGCGCCATCGTCATCGTGCCGGCCTTCAAGGCCGAGGCCTTCATCGCGCTGATGGCCGCCGAGCGCATCAGCCACACGATGATGGTGCCGGCGATGTACAACCTGTGCCTGCTGCAGCCGGGCTTTGTCAGCGCCGACCTCAGCGCCTGGCGCATCGGCAGTTACGGCGGCGCGCCGATGCCGGTGGCCACCATCGACGCCCTGGCCGCACGCCTGCCGGGGCTGACCCTGATCAACGCTTATGGCGCCACCGAGACCACCTCGCCGGCAACCATGATGCCGATGGGCCAGACCCGCGCCCATGTCGACACCGTGGGTGTGCCGCTGCCGGCCGCCGACATCCGCGTGATGGACGACGAGGGCTGCGAACTGCCACCCGGCGATACCGGTGAGCTGTGGATCGCCGGGCCGATGGTGGTGCCCGGCTACTGGGCCAACGCGGAGGCCACGACCGCGTCGTTCACCGCCGGTTACTGGCATTCAGGCGACCTGGGCTCGATCGACGCGCAAGGCTTTGTGCGGGTGTTCGACCGCAAGAAAGACATGCTCAACCGTGGCGGCTACAAGATCTTCTCGGTCGAAGTCGAGAACGTGCTGATGGCCTGGCCTGGCATGGTCGAGGCGGCCATCGTCGGCCGGCCCTGCCCGGTGCTGGGCGAGCGGGTGCATGCCTTTGTGCACGCGCCGGGCACCCGTGGAGACAGCGGCGACACCACCGCGCTGCGCGCCTTCTGCGCCGAGCGGCTGGCCGACTACAAGGTACCCGAGACCATCACCTGGACCGATGAACCGCTGCCGCGCAATGCCAACGGCAAGCTGATGAAACGGTTCTTGCGAACCCGGCTCGACGAGGAGGTTCGCGCAGCTTGACTGGCCCTGGCGCGGCACGGGCCGCCCAGCCGGCATCGAACAGAGAACAAGCCCTTGCCCATGTTGCAGGGCGGCGTTGTTGGGAATTCTTCAACCACTGGGAGACATGCATGAAGACCCTTCACAAGGCGCTGATCGGCGCCACTACCTTGGTGCTGGCCTTGTCGGCCACGGCTCAGCAAACCTGGTACCCGAGCAAGTTCGGGCCCACCGACGAAATCGGCGCGGCCAACTACCTGACGCCGGCGCTGGCGCTGGCGGCGGCAAAG
>JBBRVT010000710.1:0-1931 GCA_038246615.1 Burkholderiales bacterium | reverse complement strand
TATGCCGATGGTCTGCATGACCTGGAACTGGTGGCCACTGCCGGTGACCATGACCCGAGCGTGAGCCTGAGCCTGCAGGTGCACGCCGGCCCGCCGCTGGCGGTGCTGGTCAGCCTGCACCTGGCGCTGGGCAGCGCCGACAGCAGCGACGACGGCCTGAGCGAGGCGTCTTTGCCCTGGTTGAGGGTCGATGGGCCGCAGCCCAGCCCCGCAGCGGGCAGCACCGGCAGCCACGTGCGGTGGCAACTTCCCGCCACCGCTGGCAGCGACCTGGCCCTGCGCTTTGGCGCTGGCGGCCTGGCCCTGGCGTGTGACAGCGACGCCGCCACGCTGGGCCTGTTGGGCGACGAGGCGCTGTTTCTGGACGGGCGCAGCCGGCGCCTGCCGTACCACTGCATCAGGTTGTCGCCCCTGCGGAGCCTGTCCTTGACGCTGACCTGCACCTTGGTGCCACCCGGCCCGCAACTGGCGCTGACCTGGCAGCCCACCGGCGATGCCCTGACCACGCCGTTGCGCTGGAAGTTGCCGGCCACCGCAGCCGGTGCGGCGCTGGGCCCGCTGGCCGACTGGCTGCCCTGGCTGCAGCACAACGCGATGGTGCACTACCTGTCGCCACGCGGCCTGGAGCAGTATTCGGGCGGCGGCTGGGGCACACGCGATGTCTGCCAAGGCCCGGCCGAACTGCTGCTGGCGCTGGGCCGGCACGATGTGCTGCGCGATCTGCTGTGCCGGGTGTTCAGCGCCCAGAATATCGACGGCGACTGGCCACAGTGGTTCATGTTCTACCCTCGTGATGCCGATATGCGGGCCGACGATGCGCATGGCGACATCGTCTTCTGGCCGCTGGTGGCGCTGTCCGATTACCTGCTGGCCAGTGGTGACGCCAGCCTGCTCGACCAGCCGCTGCCCTTCTACGGCCAGGACCAGACTTGGCCGCTGACTGAGCATGTCCAGCGTGCCTTGGCGGTGATCCAACAGCGCCGCATCGCCGGCACCGAGTTGGCCGCTTATGGCCATGGCGACTGGAACGATGCGCTGCAGCCCGCCGATCCGGCCATGCGTGAGCAACTGTGCAGCGCCTGGACGGTAACCCTGCACCACCGCATGCTGCGCGGCCTGGCCGCAGCCTGGCGGCAGCTCGGCCACAGCCACCAGGCCCAGGGCTTCGCCAACCAGGCCAATGCGGTGTTGGCCGACTTCCAGCGCCTGCTGGTGGTGGACGGGGTGGTTGCGGGTTATGCCTCGTTTGATCGGGCACCCCGCGTCGATTACCTGCTGCACCCGCGAGACGCGCGCACCGGCATCCACTACAGCGCGCTGCCGATGGTGCACGCCATCCTGGACGAGCTGTTCACGCCCGAGCAGGCCGCAGCGCATGCCACGCTGATCGAAAGTGAACTGACGGGCCCCGACGGCCTGCGCCTGTTCGACGCACCGCTGCGTTATGCGGGCGGGCCGATAACGCTGTTCCAGCGCGGTGAGAGCGCCAGCTACTTTGGTCGTGAAATTGGCCTGATGTACATGCATGCCCACCTGCGCTGGGCCGAGGCCTTGGCCCGACTGGGCCGCGCCGAGGCCCTGCTGCGAGCGCTGCAGCTGGCCAGTCCGATAGCGCTGCAGGCGCTGGTGCCGCAGGCCGCGCCGCGGCAGCGCAATTGTTACTACTCCAGCAGCGACGCCGGCTTTGCCACCCGCGAGCAGGCCAGCCGCGACTACCACCGCCTGGCCGAAGGTGGCGTGGCGCTGGAGGGCGGCTGGCGCATCTACAGCAGCGGTGCGGGCATCGCCTACCGGCTGGTGGTGCAGCAGCTGTTGGGGCTGCAGCAACGCCACGACCAGCTGGGCATTGACCCCGTGCTGCCCGCCGGCCCGCAGGGCCTGGACGGGCTGGAGGTGCAGATCGAGCTCTATGGCCAGCCCGTGGCCGTGCG
>JBBRVT010000709.1:0-1937 GCA_038246615.1 Burkholderiales bacterium | reverse complement strand
GTGGTCACCGTGCTGCCGGTGCTGCTGTTGTTCCTGGCACTTCAAAAGCACTACATGCAGGGGCTGATGATGGGCAGTGTGAAGTGAGGCGCTGGCTGCCATGGCTGGCCACTTCGGCGCTGCTGTTGAGCCCCGGCCTGGTCACTGCGCAAGCCAGCACCGAGCGCGTGATCGACGACTTCTCGGACCGCTCGCGCTGGGCGGCCTCGGCCAGCGACCAGGTGCAGGCCCGCATCGCGCCCGACACCTCTGGCGCGATGTGCCTGCACTACGACTTCGGCCGTGTCTCGGGTTATGCGGTGGCGCGCCGGGTGCTGGCGCTGGAGTTGCCGCCGCACCATGGCTTCACGCTGCGGCTGTACGGCCAGGGCGAATCCAACGCCTTCCAGGTCAAATTCATCGACGCCAGTGGCGACAACGTCTGGTGGCGGAATTTGCCGGATTTCACGCCGCCGGCGCAGCCCACGACCCTGAAGATTCGCCAACGCCAGATCAACTTCGCCTGGGGCCCGACCGAGGACAAGCTGCTGCGTCGCGCGGCGGCGATCGAACTGGTGGTGGCCAGTGGCCAAGGCGGCGGTGCCGGCCGAATGTGTTTTGAGCGCTTGACCCTGCTGACCCTGCCGCCACCCGGCCCGGTTGCCAGCCCGCTGCTGCACCAGAGCGCCGTGGGCAGCACGCTGGACCTGGGCGCGGTGCGTGAACTCAACGGCCTGCTGTGGCGCTGGGGCGCCGGTGCACCGGCGCCGGCCAGGGTGTTGGCCAGCAACGATGGCCGGCAATGGCGCCGCTTGCACCAACTGCCTGCCAGCCAGCGCGCGCTGCAGGCGCTTTGGCTGCCGGAGCAGGAGGCGCGCTACCTGCGCATCAGCGGGCCGCGCCGGGCGGTCGAGATGTCGGCGACTTCGCCGCTGGATTGGCCCGACCGCAATGCGATGCTGACCGCGTTGGCCGCGCAGGCGCCGCGCAGCCACTACCCGCGCGCTTTCCACGGCGAGCAAAACCACTGGACCTTGGTGGGCGTGGACGGTGGCGGCGGCCACGCCGCGCTGCTGTCCGAAGACGGCGCCATAGAACCACACCGCGGCGGACCGTCGATCGAGCCGATGGTCACCGATGGCCAGGGTCGCCTGCTGGGCTGGGCCGAGGTGCAGGCCGAAGGCCGCAGCAGCACCATGCTGCGCGAAGGCCATCTGCCGCTGCCCAGCGTGCATTGGCAGCACCCGGCGTTTGGCCTGCAGGTCGAGGTCGGTGCCGAGGGCAGCCGCGCCCAGGCACAGCTGATCGCACGCTACACCCTGCATAACCCGACAACGCAGCGACAGACCATGACACTGTCGCTGCTGCTGCGGCCCTGGCAGGTCAACCCGCCGCAGCAGTTCCTCAACACCGCCGGTGGAGTGGCGCCAATGCGCTTCCTGGCCTGGTCCGGTGGCGCGCTGCAGGTGGACGGCCGGCCTTGGCTGAAGCCCCTGGGCGCGCCCGATAGCGTGCTGGCCGCCGCCTTCGACAACGGCGATGTGCTGAGCGCCGGCGCCGCGCCGCTGCATACACTGCTCGACCCCCGAGGCCTGGCCAGCGCACGCCTGGACTGGGCCATGGACCTGGCGCCGGGCGAGCGCCGCAGCATCTCGGTCGTGCTGCCGCTGGCCGGCCAGCTGGCGGCGTTGGCGGACGAGGCCGACGCCGCGGCGCGGCTCGATCAGCTGGCCACGGCCTGGCGCCTGCGCCTGAACCGGGTGGGCTTCACGCTGCCGCCACAGGCGCAAGCGCTGCACGACAGCCTGCGCGTGGCGCTGTCGCACATCCTGATGTCGCGCGACGGGCCGGCGCTGCAGCCGGGCACGCGCAGCTATGCCCGCAGCTGGATCCGCGACGGCGCGATGATGGTCGCCGGCCTGCTGCGCCTGGGCGAGTTGCACGCCGCGCGCGAGTTC
>JBBRVT010000708.1:0-1939 GCA_038246615.1 Burkholderiales bacterium | reverse complement strand
GGGCTGCGCTCAGGCTTTAACGCCCAGCGCGGCGAAGTGCACGATCCATTCATGCTGCGGGTCCACGCCCACCAGCGCAGCGGCTTCGTCGTCGTAAAACGCGCCGACCGCGCAGACGCCCAAGCCGCGTGCGCCGGCTTCCAGGTACAAACGTTCGCCGACCAGCCCGGCTTCGAGGAAAGCATGCCGGTAGCCGCGAGCCGCCCCGCTGGGGTCGGCGGCAAAAGCGGCGCGCGCCATCGACAACACAAACACCGCGGCCGCGTCGCCGATCACATCCTGGTCCAGGGCGGCAGCGCGCGAACGCCGGCGCAGGCCGTCGTCGTGGCGCACGCGCAGCTGCAGCATGTGCGCGTCCGGGACATAACGCCACGACGCCGTGGCCAAGCCTTGCACGGCGTGCGTGAGCACGTCGATGCGCACGGCATCGGACAGTTGTGGCGCCGGCCGGCCCATGGCCGCCAGCAGCGCCGACAGATCGTGCAACGGCAGCGTCGCCTGTGCATAGCGCCGCACCGAACGGCGCCGGGCAATGACCTGCAATGGATCGGCGGCCACAGCCATCGGCGGCGGCAGCGTCTGGGTGGTTGTCGCCGCTGGAGTCGGCGCCGGCCGCAGCAGCACGACAGACGGCGCAAAGGCTGCGGCGCGCAGCGAGGTGGCGCGGTGCATCGCGTCGGTCACGCCCAGTGGCGCAACGCCGGCCGTGGACAGCGCAGGCGCTTGCCAGCCGAGCGCGGAGCCGGTCTGAGCCTGCACAGGCAGGCCGGAAGCCGTGCCCGTGACGCCCACCGGTGCCGATGCTGCAGCCGCCAGCGGCCCGGCTTGGCCGCTGTTGGCCGGGCCGGCCGGCCGCAACACGGCCAGCGCCAGCACACCCTCTTCGGCTTCGTCGACCGCCAGCATGCCCGCAGTGCGCGATTCGTCAAAACGACGCTGCAGTGTGGTGGCCGCGCCCAGCGCCTGAGCCGCTACCCGCAGGTTCTCGAGCGCGTGTCCCAGGTCCGCCAGCACGTAGCGGTAAGTGCGGTCGCGGTACTTGTACCCGCTGCGTCTGAAGATGGCGGTCGCCACCACCACCGCCAGCGTGTCGTCGGGCACCGCGCCGGCGTCCAGGCCCATCGCACTCTCGGTCGGCAGACTGCCGGGCAACCGCTGCAGCGCATGCATCCTGGCGTCGTAATGCCACAGGCCGGGATCGATACCGCGGACCGCCCGCACGGCGACGTAGAGTTCGGTGGAGAACAAGGCGCCGGACGAGGGCGAGGTGCGAAAGTGAATCGTGCCGCTGCGCTGGCTGACCCCGGCGGTGTGCCACAGCACGGTACCCAGAGCGCCGGCATCGAAGGTTCCTGCGTTCCTTGTGTCGCCGGCCGCCTGTGGCGGCGGCAGCGCCACGCGCCTTGGCCCGTGCTCGATCGGGTACTGCTTGAAGGGCGGCGGCGGGTTGCCCCAGTCCACGCCAGGCGCACGGCGCAGCACACCGGCGCGGGAATGGGCCGAAAACTCGTGGAACTGCTCCACCAGCGCCAAGGCCGTTGCCGCGTTGTTGGGCGCGGCACCCGCGGCCGCGCTCGTTCCTGTCGATGCACCCGCGCCCGCGGCCGGCTCGACGCGCAGCTCGGTGCGGCCATGCCGCAGCCCGAGCACGAACGCACCACCCGCCAGTGTCGCGGCACCCAGCAAGCCGAGCACCCCCAGCGCCGGCCGGCGCCCGAGACCGGCTGGCGCGGCTGGCGCGAATGGCGTGGTTGGCGCGGTTCGCGCGGCTGCCACTTTGGCCTCGCGCTGCACCGTCGGGCGCCGTCGCGCCAGGTGTTGCCAGACGACGCGGAAGTTCAAGGCCAGGTGCAGCACCAGCAACAGCACCGTGGCGTAGCCGAACAGGTAGTGCCAGTCGAACACCGGCAACTGCTGGTTGGCGACCCAGAAGATGCCC
>JBBRVT010000707.1:0-1940 GCA_038246615.1 Burkholderiales bacterium | reverse complement strand
TTCGGTTGGCGGCTTTGCATGAAGTGCTGCGCTGTCGCTCGGTCTCGACGAAGGTTTCCAGCAGCACGGGCTTGAAGCCGTGGCGCCGCTGCCAGTCGACGGACAGTTGACGGTTGACGACGGACTGGATCTTGGCGGCCAGGCCTTTGCATTGGATCCACGCCAGGATGAGGAACCTCGCGTGGGGCATGGGTTTTGGTCGCGCTGGATGGTCGCTTTGCACAGGCGGGAGACCCGTGCCCCGGCCACCAGCCGCAGCATCAAGGGCGCGGTCTCGCCCGCAGCAGCGCCACGCGGCAGGTCATGGTCATGGTCATGGTCATGGTCATGGTCTGGCGCCGGCCGTCGGCCTTGAACCACCCGGACAGCCCGCACAGCCGGCGCGACAGCGGTGAGCGAAAGAGCTTGGGGTGCTGCCCGATGGGGTCCCTGATCGTCTGGTGCATCCATGGACTTGCCTTTCTCAGCCCGCGCCGTTGGCAGGTGCAGCATCAGGGCGGGGCCGGAGGCACGGTGGCCACGGCGGCCAAAGTTGAAGCTGCGCGTCGCAACGGCCGCCCGAGCCGCACCAGCCGCAACAGCCGTCAAGCCGGCACGGACGGCAGGCCCGACAGCGCCATCGCAAGTTCTTCCTCGCTGTAGCTCTGGTCGGTCAGCTTGCCGGCGAAGTAGCTGCTGTAGGCGGCCATGTCGAAGTGGCCGTGGCCGCACAGGTTGAACAGGATGGTCTCCGCCTTGCCCTCGGCCTTGCAGCGCAGGGCTTCGACGATGGCGCCCTTGACGGCATGGTTGGCCTCGGGCGCCGGCACGATGCCTTCGGCACGGGCGAACAGCACGCCGGCCTCGAAGCAGGCCACCTGGTGGTAGGCGGTGGCCTCCAGCAGGCCCAGCTCCTTCAGGTGGCTGACCATCGGCGCCATGCCGTGGTAGCGCAGCCCGCCGGCATGGAAGCCCGGCGGGGTGAAGGTGCTGCCCAGGGTGTGCATCTTGGTCAGCGGCGTCATGTGGGCGGTGTCGCCGAAGTCGTAGGCGTACTTGCCGCGTGTCAGGCTGGGGCAGGCGGCCGGCTCCACCGCGACGATGCGGCGCTGCTTGGTCTTGCCGCCGCCGCGCAACTGCTGGCCGATGAACGGGAAGGCGATGCCGGCGAAGTTGCTGCCGCCACCGGTGCAGCCGACGATCACGTCGGGGTCGTCGCCGGCCATCTCCATCTGCAGCATCGCCTCCTGGCCGATGATGGTCTGGTGCATCAGCACATGGTTCAGCACCGAGCCCAGCGCGTACTTGGTGTCGTCGTTCTGCGCGGCGATTTCCACCGCCTCGCTGATGGCGATGCCCAGGCTGCCTGGGTGGTCGGGCCGCTGGCCCAGCACCGCGCGGCCGTAGGCGGTTTCGTTGGACGGGCTGGCGATGCAGCGTGCGCCGAAGGTTTCCATCAGCGCGCGGCGGTAGGGCTTCTGGTCGTAGCTGACGCGCACCTGGAACACGGTGATATCCAGGCCGAACAGGTTGCCGGCGAAGGCCAGTGACGAGCCCCACTGGCCGGCGCCGGTTTCGGTGGTGAGCTTCTTCACCCCGGCCTGGGCGTTGAACCAGGCCTGCGGCACGGCGGTGTTGGGCTTGTGGCTGCCGGCCGGCGACACGCCTTCGTACTTGTAGTAGATCCTGGCCGGCGTGCCCAGCGCCTTCTCCAGCCGGTGGGCGCGGAACAGCGGTGCCGGCCGCCAGAGCTTGAACACCTCGCGCACCGGCTCGGGGATGGCGATCTCGCGCTCGGTCGACACCTCCTGCAGGATCAGCTCCATCGGAAACAGCGGCGCCAGGTCGGCCGGGCCGATCGGGTGCAGTGTGCCGGGGTGCAGCACCGCCGGCGGCGGGCTGGGCAGATCGGCGGCGATGTTGTACCAGTGCTTGGGCATGCGGCTGGCGTCGAGCAGGTA
>JBBRVT010000706.1:0-1946 GCA_038246615.1 Burkholderiales bacterium | reverse complement strand
TAGGCGGCATAGCCTGCGGTGATGGCGGCCAGCGTGGCTGCCGCCGGCTGGGTGGCGGCATCGTCGATCCACTGCAGTTCACCACCACCACCACCACCGCCGCCATCGCCATCGCCATCGCCGCCGACACCATCCCCGCGACCAGCGCGCAGCGTGGCCAGCACTGCGGCCGGCTGGCCGGCCAGGGTGTCGGCGGCCAGGCGGCCGATGCCGGAATCACCGGCAAAGCGGAAGTTGCGCTGGAACCAGACCACGCTGTCGGGCAGGGCGCCGGGCTGGCTGGCGGCCGGCGGCTCAATCTGCGCCGGCTGCAGGCCGCACAGGCGTGCCAGGTGGTCGGTGGCGGCGGGGCTCAGCGCGGGGTCGGCGCTCAGCTCGGCAAACACCGCGCCCGATTCCACTGCCGCCAGTTGGTCCTTGTCGCCCAGCAGCACGATGCGGGCGTGGTCGGGCACGGCCTCCAGCAGGCGGGTGGCCAGGGCCAGGTCGAGCATCGACGCTTCGTCCAGCACCAGCAGGTCGAGCGCCAGCGGGTGGCCGGCATGGTGATCGAAGGCCTGCTCGCCGGCACCGGCCAGGCCGCTGCGGCCCGGGCGCACGCCCAGCAGCCGGTGCACCGTGGTGGCGCTGGTGGGCAGCAATGCCTGCAGGGCGGGCGGCAGGTGTGCCGAGCGTTGCCGCAGGGCCTCGGCCAGCCGGGCGGCGGCCTTGCCGGTGGGCGCGGCCAGCACCACCCGTGCATCGGGCGTGCGGGCCAGCAGGCAGGCCAGCAGGTTGACCACGGTGGTGGTCTTGCCGGTGCCCGGGCCGCCGCTCACCACGGTGAGCCGGCCGCGCAGCGCCAGGGCGGCGGCCAGCATCTGCCAGTCGGGCGCGGCAGCGGCAGTACGGTCCGCAACTTCGCCCGCCGCATCGGCCGCAGCACCGCCCGCAACATCGCCGGCAGCACCACCCGCACCGGCGCCGAACAGCGTGGCCAGTTGGGCGGCGGTGGCGGCGTCTGCTGCGGCATCCACCGGCAATGCGGCGGCGCTGCGCAGCAGGCGCGCTGCCAGCCTGCGCTCCAGGTCGAAGTGGCGGTGCAGGTACAACCGGCCGTCGGCGTCCAGCACCAGGGGCTGGTTGGCGGGGGCGGCGTGGCTGCCGACCACGCCGCTGGCCTGCAGCCGGGTGCGCCAGGTGTCGGCGTCGCCGGGCAGGGCCGGGCCGGCGTCCGCCTGGGGCAGGGCAGCGGTGAGCGCTGGCAGGTCGGCCAGCCACACACAGACATGGCCCAGGCCGGTGGCCAGGCTCAGCGCCTGCGCTGCGCGGGCGGCGGCCCGGGCGCTGGCCGGGCTGGCGCCGCGCACGGTTGCCCAGCGCTGCACATGGGCGGCCAGGCCCCGGGCCAGCGCATCGGCGGCGTCGAAGCCCTGGTTCATGGCGTGTCTCCGTCCAGCAGCGCTGCAACGTCGGCCAGCAGCGCTGCAGACGGGCGCAGCAGGTGCAGCCCGGTGGGCGTGCCGTCGGCCTGCTGCCAGCCGGGGCGCAGCCCGCGCACGAACAGGTAGAGCGCGCCGCCGAAGTGCTGCGCATGGCTGTAGCCGGGCTGGCGCTGCTGCAGCCAGCGCTGCAGCGCCAGGCTGTACAGCAGGGCCTGCAGCGGGTAGTGGTGCGCCAGCATCGCTGCCTGCAGGGCGGGCGCGGCGTAGTCGGCCGGCCGGTCGCCCAGGTGGTTGCTCTTCCAGTCGACGACGAACCAGCGGCCGTCGTGCTGCAGCACCAGGTCGATGAAGCCCTTGAGGTAACCCTGCAGCTGGCCGAAGCCCAGGCGCGGCGCCGGCCAGCCATGGGCCGCCAGGGTGCGGCCCAGCGCGGCGCCCGACAGCCTGGGTGCGTGCAGGTGGAATTCCAGCTCCACCAGCCGGCGCTGCGGCGCCAGCGTGGCCAGCTGCTGCGGCGTGGCC
>JBBRVT010000705.1:0-1949 GCA_038246615.1 Burkholderiales bacterium | reverse complement strand
TGGTGCAGCTCGGTCATCGCGTAGGCCGAGCGGATCTCGCCGTTCAGCAGGGGCTTGAGCCACTGCTCCTTCTGCGCCGCCGTGCCCACGCGCTCCAGCACTTCCATGTTGCCGGTGTCGGGGGCCGAGCAGTTCATGCATTCGCTGGCCATCGGGTTCTTGCCCAGCTCGCTGGCGATGTAGGCGTAATCCAGGTTGGACAGGCCCTCGCCGGTCTCGGCATCGGGCAGGAAGAAGTTCCACAGCCCTTCTTTCTTGGCCTGGGCCTTGGCGCTGTCGAGCAGGTCGAGCTGGCCGGGCGCGTAGGTCCAGCGGTCGGCACCGTGGCGGTCTTTGCCCAGCGCTTCGTACTTCACGCTCATCGGGTTCACCGTCTCGACGATGAAGCGCTTCACGTGCTCATACAGCGGCATGGCCTTGGCCGACATGCGCAGGTCGTTGAGCGGGTCGTCCGGGCTCAGCAGGAAGGGCGAGGCGGGGAAGCTTTCAGGCTTGTTCATGGGCGGTTCTCCTGGGTCATTGCGGGTTGGTCACTGGGTGCAGGTCGGACTGTGCGCCGCAGCAACCGGTGGCGCAGTCGTAAGGGTGACAGTGCCCCGGCCGGCCGGGCGCCATGCTGTGCCCACACCAACGCAGGAGTGCGTGTGCCCCCAGCCACCACCGACGACGAGCCGCTGCCCTTCCAGGGCCTGAAGGTGATCGACTGCGCCAGCTACATCGCCGCGCCGGTGGCCGCCACGTTGCTGGCCGACCTGGGTGCGGACGTGGTCAAGATCGAGCCGCCCGACGGCGACCCGCACCGCAGCCTGTACAAGCTGCTGGGCTGCGTGCCCGACGCCGACCAGGCCGACAACAACTTCGTCTGGGACCTGAACAGCCGCCACAAGCGCAGCCTGGCGCTCGACCTGAAGCAGCCGGCCGGGCAGGCGGTGCTGCACCGGCTGGCAGCGCAGGCCGATGTGTTCATCACCAACCTGCCGCTGCCGGTGCGCAGCCGCCTGGGCATCGACGCCGCCACGCTGCTGGCGCTCAACCCGCGGCTGGTGGTGGCGTCGATGACCGCCTATGGCGAAACCGGGCCCGAAGCCGCCAAGAGCGGCTTCGACGTGACGGCCTACTGGGCGCGCGCCGGGCTGATGGACATGGTGCGCGCCGACCACACCGCACCGCCCACCAGGTCGGTGCCCGGCATGGGCGACCACCCCAGCGCAGTGGCGCTGTTCGGCGCCATCACCACCGCGCTGTACCGGCGTGAGCGCACCGGCCGCGGCGGCCTGGTCAGCACATCGCTGCTGGCCAATGGCCTGTGGAGCAATGCCATCCAGGTGCAGGCCCAGCTCGCCGGCGTGCGCTACGGCAACCGGTTGCCGCGCAGCCATGCGCCCAACCCGCTGTCCAACGTCTACCCCTGCCGCTGCGGCCGCTGGCTGAGCCTGGTGGTGATCAACGAGGCACGCCAGCTCGGGCCGCTGCTCGGCGCGCTGGGCCTGGCCCACCTGCAAGCCGACCCGCGCCTGGCCACGGCCGACAGCCGCACCGAACACAACGCCGCCATCATCGCCCTGTTCGACCAGAGCTTTGCCGAACACGACCTGCCCACCTGGCGGCAAAAGCTGGACGCCGCCGGCATCACCTTCGGCGTGGTGGGCACGCTGGCCGACATCGACGACGATGCCCAGATGCGCGCTGCCGGCGCCCTGGTGCCCTATGCCCACCGCAGCGGCACCACCGTGGCCGCACCCATCCTGCTGCACGGCAGCACACCGCGCCCGCCCGGCCCCGCGCCGGCCCTGGGCGAACACAGCGCCGCCGTGCTGGCCGAGGCCGGCTACACCGACGAACAGATCGCCCGGCTGCTGGCCAGCCGGGTGGTGACGCAACAGCCTGGAGACCTGCCATGACCTACGCCGACGGCCGCCTGATCCACGACGCCGACAGCCACCTGATGG
>JBBRVT010000704.1:0-1952 GCA_038246615.1 Burkholderiales bacterium | reverse complement strand
TAGCGCCGGGGGTCGAGGTGCGGTCCACCGCTGACCTGCGCCTTGCCGACGACTTCAACCTCGACAGCGGCGTGGTCAACGGCAGCGCGATGACGCTGACCTTGCGCGCCGCGCGCAACCTCAACATCGCCTACAGCCTGGGCAGCGGGTTCAGCGCACCCGCCGCCGCTGCCAGCATCGCCCAGCCCGGCGACGCGGCCAGCCTGCGGCTGGTGGCCGGCGCTGACTTCACGGCCGCCGATCCGCTCGCCACACGCGACCTGCCGATCACGTCAACCACCTCCAACACGCCCAGCACCAGCGGCAACCTGCTGATCGGCCGCGCCGCCAGCACGCCCACCGGCACCGCGCCGGCGGTGTTCGTGCGCAGCACCGTGGGCGACATCGAGCTGGCCGCGGCCGGTGACATCCAGTTGCTCAACAACGCCACCCGCGTCTACACCACCGGCACACCGATCGATGCCAGCACGCTGCCGGGCTACAGCCGGCTCAACATCGGCAGCAACCAGACCTTGCGCAGTGGCAGCACGCCGGTCGGCCCGTTTTTCGAAGGCGCCGGCGATATCCGCCTGCGTGCCAGCGGGCGCATCGTCGGCAGCCCCACCCGGCAGTACGCCACCGACTGGTGGTGGCGCCAGACCGGCCTGAGCGCCGAGGGCGCACCGGCGGCCTGGTATAGCCGCTATGACCTGTTCCAGCAGGGCATCGCCTCGTTCGGCGGCGGCAACATTGCCGTGCTGGCCGGGCGCGACATCGTCGACCTCGAGGTGTCCACCCCCGCCGCCGGCTACGACGTGAATGCCGTCAGCCGCGCCGACGTCAGCACGCTGCCGGCGATCAACCTGCTGCTGCCCGGTGGAGCGCTCAGCGTGCGCACCGGTGGCGACCTCATCAGCGGCCTGTACTTCGCCGGTGGCGCCAGCGCCACGCTGGCGGCGGGCGCCAGCATCCGGCCGGCCGCCAGCACGGGGCTGGGCCAGTCGCACCCGGGCGCGCAGCTGTTCTTCCTGAACACGCAGTGGCAGATCACCGCGGGCGATGACCTGACGCTGGGCAGCATCACCAACCCGGCGCTGCTGTCGGGCGTGGTGCAGGTCACCGGCCAGGCGCGCGGCGATGTCATCACCGGGCTCGACAACGGCGCATCGCTCGCCGCCCTCAGCGTGGCGGGCGATCTGCGCCTGAACGGCACCCGCACGGCCCTGAGCCCGGCCACCGATGCGCGCAATACCAGCAGCGACCTCACCCGGCAGATGCCCGGCCAAGTCACGCTCGCAGCGCCCAGCGGCAGCATCGCCGTCAGCACGCCGATGTTGCAGCGGCCGGTGGCAGACGGCACGCTGCAGGTGCTGGCCGAGGGTTCTGTGGCGCTGGGCCGGGTGATCGTCGGCGCGGCCACGGCGGTGGTGGCGGTGGCGCCGCAGGCACGCAGCACGGCCACGCTCTCGCTCACCCGGGACTGGCAGCGCACCACCGACGACCTGCCGGCGCTGGACGCCAGCCGCCGCGACCCGGTGCGTGTAGTCGCCCGCAGCGGCGACGTGACGCTGGCCGCCGACATTGCCAGCGCGCGCCCCTTGCGCATCAGCGCGGGGCGGGATCTGCGCAGCACCGGCAGCGCGGCGGTGACGCTGCAGCACCAGGCCGGCGGTGAGCTCAGCCTGCTGCTGGCCGGGCGCGACATCGTGCTGGCCGACAACAGCGCCGCGCGCTTGCGCATCGCCGGCCCGGGTGACCTGCTGCTGCTGGCGGGCCGCCAGGTCGACCTGCAGGGCTCGGCCGGCATCGCCACCATCGGCAACCAGGACAACCCGCGCCTGCTGCCCGACGGCGGCGCCAACATCACCGTGGTGGCCGGTGTCGATTGGGGGGGTGCCGATTACGCTGCGGCCGCCGCCAGCGGGCTGCTGACCCAGGGCGCCGGGGTCGGCCTGCGGGCGTTTGCGCCCGAG
>JBBRVT010000703.1:0-1963 GCA_038246615.1 Burkholderiales bacterium | reverse complement strand
GGTTCGGCTGGCGCGGCAGCGCCGCCATGGCAGCCTGTTGCTGTTGGTGCTGGGCATCGGCGCCGGCTTTTTGGCCGCCGTGCACGACTACCTGGCCTTGCAGGGCCGTCCGTTGCTGACCGATCTGTACCTCATGCCGTTCGTCACGCCGCTGGTGCTGGGCGCCATGTCGGTGTTTCTGGTGTCGCGCATGGTGGCCGCCACGGGTGCGGCCGAAGCGCTGGCCGCCGAGTTGGAGCAACGTGTGGCCCAGCGCACACAGCAGCTGTCCTTGGCCAATCTGGCGCGCGCGCGATTCCTCAGCGCCGCCAGCCACGATCTGCGTCAGCCCGTGCTCACCATCGGCCTGCTGGCCAGCATGCTGCCCGACGGTGATGGCCCGGCCCCGGCCCAGCCGACGGTGGTGGCCCGGCTGCAGGCCGCCGTGGCGTCGATGCAAAGTCTGTTGGACGGCCTGCTTGACCTGTCGCGCCTGGATCCGCTGGTGGTGCAGGCTCGCCTGCAAGCCGTGCCGCTGCATCCCATGCTGGACGCCATTGCCCATCACGAACAGGCTGCGGCCACTGCCCAGGGCCTGCGCCTGCGCTTACGCCCCACGGCACTGGCGGTGCAGGCTGACCCGGTGCTGCTGGAGCAGGCGTTGCGCAACCTGGTCAGCAATGCGCTGCGCTATACGTCGCACGGCGGCATTCTGGTGGCGGCGCGGGCACTGCGCTCAGGTGCGGTGCGCCTGCAGGTGTGGGACACCGGTATCGGTATCGCAGACGCCGACCAGGCCCGCGTCTTTGACGAGTTTGTGCAACTGGGCAACCCAGGACGAGACCGCCGGCTGGGCCTGGGGCTGGGCTTGGCGATCGCGCAGCGCTGCGCGCTGGCCATGGGGTCCGCGGTGCATGTGCGCTCTGTACCAGGGCGGGGTTCCTGCTTCAGCATCGACTTGCCAGGCTTTAGCAGCGGCCTCTTGCCGACGGCGCCCTTGCCAGCGGTAGACGAGCAGCCCTTGGTCGGCTTGACGTTGTGGGTGCTGGACGACGACCAGACGCTGCGTGAAGCCCTGGTCATGCGCCTGCAACAGTGGGGCGCCAAGGTAGTGGCCCTGGACTCGCTGGCCGCCTTGCAGGACGCCCTGGCCGAGGCAGCGCAAACGCCAGCAGCCCGACCTGCGCTGTTCCTGACAGACCAGCGCATGGCCGATGGCAGCGGCGCGCGGGCCGTGCAGCAGGCAAAGGCAAGCCTGGGTGCTGACCTGCCATGCCTGCTGGTGACCGGCGACCCCGACGCCAGCGACACCCACGCGCTGGTACTGGCCGGTGTGCCGCTGCTCACTAAACCATTTTCGTTGCCGGACTTGTTGCGCGCACTGAAACAGGCGTTGCGGGGCTGAAGCTGGCGCCGCCTGCGGGCACCCGCGAAGAAGGGGCGTTAAGCGCTGCGCCGGCGAAAGTGCGCCACGCGCCAGCCCCGGCGCGCCATTTCTACCACCACCTGCGTTCGGGTCGCCACGCCGAATTGGGTGAGCACAGCCGAAATGTGCGACTTGACGGTGGCTTCTGAAATGCCCAGCTCGCGTGCGATGACTTTGTTAGCCTCGCCCTCGACCAGCAGGCTCAGCACCTCGGTTTGCCGCGGTGACAGGCCCAGCCCGTCGAGCTGTTGCGGCACGGCGGCGCAGGGGCCGGCAGCCAGCATCGACGCCGGCACAAAGATGCCGCCCTGTAAGACCTCCTTCACGGCGGCCAACATGTCGCCGGAGCTCAGCGTCTTGGGCAGATAGCCCGACGCACCCGCTTCCAAGGCGCGCCGGATAGTGTCGGGCTGGTTGTCGGCCGACATCACCACCAGGCGCGCACCGCTGGCCACGCGCAAGCCAGCCAGTGCGTCCAGGCCATCGCCGTCGGGCAAGTGCAGGTCGAGCAGCAGCAAGTCCACATCCTGATGCAACTCAAGCAGTGCACTGGCGCCC
>JBBRVT010000702.1:0-1963 GCA_038246615.1 Burkholderiales bacterium | reverse complement strand
GCTGGGTGCCCGGCTGCATCTGGGTGCAGTGGCGCCGGACGCTGCGGCGGCCGTGGCGGTTGCAGCTGCAGCTGCAGCTCTCATGCTGGCCGACTACCCGCAACAGGCCCAGGAGCTTGGCACGCTGCTCCACGAACCGCCCTGATCTGGCGGTGCCGGCGCCACCCGCCTCAAAGCCGCACCAGCGCGTTGTTCTCGACCTTCACCCGGGCACCGGCTGTCAGGCCCGGGTCGTCGGCGTAGTCGAAGCTGCGGGTGCTGCCGTTGTCCAGCCGCATGGTCACGCGGTAGACCTTGTTCTTGTTCATGTTGTTCTCCACGCGGTTGCCGGCGTAGGCGCCACCCACCGCGCCGGCGATGGTGGCCAGGTCGCGGCCGCTGCCGCCGCCCACCTGGCTGCCCAGCACGCCGCCCAGCACACCGCCGGCGATGGTGCCCAGCACGTTGGGGTGGTCGTCCTTGACCGTGACCTGGTTGACCGCCGTCACCGAGCCACACTGGGCGCAAACCGCCACCGGCTGGTTGCTGCCGATGCCACCCTGCCGGCCCGCGTCATAGCGCAGCGTGCTCTCGCGGTTGTTGACCACCAGCCGGCCGTCGGCCACCAGGTTGCCGCGCAGCTTGTCCTTGCGGCGCAGCACATACGTGGCCTCGTAGATGCCAGGGCGCACCTCTTCCAGCGGCACGCGCCTGGCGATGCCCTGCACCGTGGCACTTGCCTGGCCGCCTGGCGCGCCCTGCAGCGCGAACACCAGCTCGTCACCGGGCTGCACCTGGGCCGGCGCACTGACCTGGAAACTGCTGATCGGCGAGGCCGCCGCCACGCTGCCACCGATCAGCAACGACTGTCCCAGCATGGCCGTGGTGGCCTGGCCGTTCTTCTCCAGACGGGCCGTCACCGTGCTGGCGCCGTTGAGCCTGTCGCGCTGTCGGATCGTGTACTCGCCCTCATAGCGGCCGGGGCTGGTCTCGTTCAACTGCAGCGAGGTGGTGGCGCCGCTGATCTGCAGGCGCACGCGCGCATCGGGCGTGCCGTCCAGCCGGAAGGCCAGTACCTCGCCAGGGCGCAACTGGTCTATCTGCGTCACGCCGAAGGTGGCGATGTCCTGACCGCCCTGTTGCGACCAGGATTGCGCCAGCACGGGCGCAGGCAGCACCAGCGGCATGGCGGCCGCCAGGGCCAGGGTGAGGATGGAAAGCGGGCGATGCAGTGACATGGGATATCTCCGTCGTGGTTTTGTGCGTGGTCTTGTGCGTGGGTTGGAGCTTGGGTTTCAGCGTGCTGGCGGCGCGGGCTCATCGTGCTCTCGCCTGCCTCAAGGATCAACGCCTGAGCGCAGGGTGTGGCCGACGGCTATGGCCGCAAGGGTTCGTAGGACAAGACGCCAGGCGTGCCGGCGACACCGCTGCAGCGCTTTGGCAACCGATCCCCGTTCAGCATGCAGCCGAGACGGGTACAGACCTGGGCCGCCAGCTCGAAGTCAGGCGGTGCGCAGGCGCGACAGGCTGTCAATCGCCACTGTGGCCGCGCCACGGCGTTCGCGGCGGCCCCTATCGCATTCGATCGTTGCCTGGACTTGCGGCGCTGCCCAGCATCTGGGGCAATGGGCGCGCAAGGATCAGCCGGCGGCCGTCGGCGCTCCGACGGCAGGCAATTCGCCGTCGGCGCCCGGCTCGCGGTGCATCTCGGCATAGCGGCACAGCCTGATATTGAAGGATAACCGCTCGGCGCTGCGCTCGATGAAATCAATGCGCAGCGCATCGTCCTTCTGCCACAGCGGCAGTATCTCGGCGTCGTCGGCCAGCGTCGGCGCGCGACCCTTCTCGGCCAGGTTGGTGGCTGCAAATCTGCTGCCGGCTTCGTGTGCCATCGCGGTGACAGCGGTCTTCAGCAGCGCCCGCGCGCGCACCTCGCCAAGCTCGGCGCTCAGGGTCAGCATCATCTTCTGGCCGAACATCGCCG
>JBBRVT010000701.1:0-1964 GCA_038246615.1 Burkholderiales bacterium | reverse complement strand
TCGCCGGGGCGACCACGATCAGGCCCGGGTGTCCGGTCAGCCAGCCGTCGGGCATCTGGCAGTGGAAGGGGCCGCCGCCCGGCGTGCCGCCAGCAGGCAGGCGCAGGGTGATCGGGCAAGGCGTTCCGGTGCGCCAGTACCAGGTGGCGGCCTGGTTGACGATCTGGGTGAAGGCGTTGCTGGCGAAGTCGGCGAATTGGTATTCGATCACCGGACGCATACCGTCGGCGGCGGCGCCGATGGCCACGCCGGTCTGGCCGTCTTCGCTGATCGGGCTGTTGAGGACCCGGCCGGGGAAGCGTTCGCTCAGACCCTTGGTTGCCTTGAAGGCACCGCCGAAGCTACCGGCGATGTCCTGGCCATAGATGAAGACCCGGGGATCGCTGGCCAGGGCATCGCCCAGGGCGCGCTGGATGGCATCGATATAACGTACGTTGCTCATCGCCAGGCCCCGACAAAGCGGGTCAGCTCACGGGTGGACAAGGCGGACCAGTCCTCTTCGGCCGGGTTTGGTTCGGCCTCGCCCTGGGCCTGGGCCAGGGCCGCGGCGACCTGGGCCTGGGCCTCGTCGCGCAGCGCGGCCAACGCGGGCGCGTCGATCACGCCGTCGGCCAGCAGGGCGCGCTCGGCCAGCGGCAGACAATCGCCATAACGGTCCTTCAGCTCCTGGGGCACGTAGCTGCTATCGTCATGCTCGCCGTGGCCGGCCAGGCGCAGCAGGTGGGCCACCACCAACTGGGGACCTTCGCCGGCCCGGGCGCGGGCCACCGCGTCGCTCATCACCGTCAGGCAGGCCGAGGCATCGGTGCCGTCCAGCGAGTGTCCGCATACGCCATAGCCGATGGCTCGGTCGACCAGATCGCGGCAGGCGTAGGTGCGGTCGCTGAAGGTGGAATACGACAGATGGTTGTCGGCCAGCATCAGCACCATCGGCAGGCGTTCGATGGCGGCGATGTTGATGGCTTCGTGGGCCGCGCCGGTGCTCATGCCGCCATCGCCGATTGACGCCAGGACGATGCTGTCGGTCTGGCCGCGCAGGCGCCGGCCCATCAGCACACCGCACATCGGGGCGAGGGTGGTGCCCAGGTGGCTGATCATCGGCCAGATGCCCGCTGCCAGCCGACCGCGATGGATATTGCCGTCGCGGCCGCGCATCATGCCCGTGGCGCGACCCAGACAGACCCGGAAGGCATCCAGCGGCGTTTCGCCGACGGCCAGGCGGCCGGCGCTGTCGCGGATGAGCGGGGCGAACACATCGCGGCCAGGGTGCAGCTGCATCGCCCCGGCGGCGCTGAAGGCCTCTTGACCACGCCCCAGGAACACGCTGCCGCCACGGATGCCGCCGGCGCGATACAGCATCGCCAGGCGCTCATCCAAGGTGCGGCCCAACAGCATCCAGCGGAAGTGCGCGAGGCGCGTCCGGGCGTCGGGTTGAGCTAGCGGGCTGGTCCCTTTCATCGCCCCCACCGCAGATAGCAGGCGCCCCAGGCCAGACCGCCGCCGAAGGCCGCCAGCATCACCCGGCTGCCTTGGCGCAACCGCCCATCGGCCTCGGCATCAGCCAGGGCCAGGGGGATGGTCGCACCGGTGGTGTTGGCCACCCGATCGATGTTGACCACGACCCGTTCCATCGGCAGGCCCAACCGCCGGGCGGTGGGTTCGATGATGCGGACGTTGGCTTGGTGGGGCACCAGCAGATCGATGTCGGCACTGGTCAGTTTCAGCGTGTGCATCAGGCTTTCGGCCACTTCCGCCATGCGGCGCACCGCGTGCTGGAAGACCACCTTGCCGTTCTGCTTGAGAAACTGCTCTTTCGCTGCCAAGGCCTCGGGCGTCTTGGGACGCGCCGAGCCAGAGGCCGGGATGATCAGTTCTTCGGCCGAGCTGCCGTCGCTGTGCATCTCGAAACCGAGCACGCCGTTGCCATCGTCCGGGCCGGCCTCCACCAGGACCGCGCCGGCCCC
>JBBRVT010000700.1:0-1965 GCA_038246615.1 Burkholderiales bacterium | reverse complement strand
TGTTCGATTTCCGCTCGGCACCCAAGCTGTTTGAACTGGCTGGGGCGATCGAGCACCATTGCCTGCTGGATGCGGTGACGTTCCGCGCCAGCTTCGGTTGATGCCACCGTGTGTTGCTCGACGGCGGTGAGGCGATGGTGGAAGCCGCGCACATCCGTCCGTTTGCGGTGTCTGGCGATGACGACCCGCGCAACGGCCTGGCCCTCACACCCGACATGCATTGGGCGATGGATCGCAACTTGATCGCGCCCGGGCCCGACCTGAACTGGCATGTCAGCCGGGTACTGGACGGCCGCCTGCCCGCCCTGCAGCAGCTGGTGATCCTGCGTGGCCGCCCGCTGCTGCTGCCGGCGCAGCGCAGCATCTGGCCACGTGAAGATGCGCTGGCCTGGCGCCACGACCGCCTGCGCGACCCCGACTGGCGCTCGCCACAGGCCGAATGACCCGCCCCCTCACACCCACCCTACAACACCCACCCCACAACACACCCCCCCTCACACCCACCCCCTCACACCCACCCGCGCTGCCAGTGCGTGGCGTCCGTCAGCTCCCGCCAGTGCAGCAGCACGCTGCGCTTGGAATGCACCGCCTCCAGTTCCACCATGTCGATGCGCACCGCCGGTGGCTCTGGCTGGATCACCCGGGTGACGATGAAGTGCCGCTCCTTGTGGCGCGGCGTCACCGCCGTCCACTTGCTCAACAGCAGTTTCTTCGGGCTGAGCGGGTTCTTGGCTGCGGCAGTGGGCGCCGGTGCAGGGGGTTGGTGTGCAGGTGCCATGGCGGCCATGGTGCACGGCCCGCGCCGCCGGCGCGCGGCGCGGGGTCATCCAGCGGGCTGCGGCGCAGCAGGCACACTTGCCGGCTGCAGCCACTCCACCGCACACCATGCAGCCCAGGCGATTCGGCATCCTCGGTTTCGGCGCCATCGGCCGGTCCATCGTGGCGGCGGTGGCGCAGGCGCCAGTGCCTGGCCACCAGCTCACTGCGCTGCTGGTGCGGCCCGCGCAGCTGGCTGACGCGCAGGCCAGCGTGCCGCCCGGCGTGGTGGCCACCGCCGACATCAGCACGCTGCTGGCGCTGGCACCCGATGTGATCGTCGAGGCCGCCGGCCATGCTGCGGTGGCCGCGCATGCCGAGCAGGTGCTGCGCCAGGGCGCGCAGCTGTTGCTGTTGTCGGTGGGCGCGCTGGCCGATGCAGGGCTGCAGGCCCGGCTGGACCAGGCGGCGCGCGCCGGCGGCACGGCGCTGGTGCTGCCGGTGGGCGCCATCGCCGGGCTGGACGGCCTGCTGGCGCTGCGCCAGGCCGGGCTGCAGCGGGTGCGCTACACGTCCACCAAGCCGCCACGGGCCTGGCTGGGCACGCCGGCGCAGCAGGGTTTTGATCTGCTGGCGCTGCGCGAGGCCACCGTGGTGTTCGAAGGCACGGCGCGCCAGGCGGCGCTGGCCTTCCCGAAGAACGCCAACCTGGCTGCGGCCGTGGCGCTGGCCGGCCTGGGGCTGGACGCCACCACGGTGCAGCTGGTGGCCGACCCGGCAGCCACCGGCAACACCGGGCAGATCGATGCCGAGGGCGCCACGTCGCGGCTGCGGGTCACGGTGTCGGGCGCCAGCAGTGCTGGCAACCCCAAGACATCGGGCATCGTCGGCTTCAGCGTGCTGTCCTGCCTGGTGAATGCGGGCGCGGCCATCCGCTTCGGCTGAGCCCAGTCGGGGCGGGGGTGTCAGTGCAACGCGGGCTCCGCCGCGTTGCGGTGGTAGGCGCCAAACAGCGCCAGCGAAATCTCGCGCAGCCTGGCGTCACCGCTGCAGTGGCCGGTGGCCAGGCATTCGAAGGCGTAGCTGTCGTCGACGCACATGCGCTGCAGGTCCACGTCCCAGCCCTCGGCCCGCATCAGGTGCCGAAAGCGGGCCAGTGCCGGGACCGGCATCAGCAGCACCGTGGCCGCCGGGGTGCTGGCCGTGGGC
>JBBRVT010000699.1:0-1966 GCA_038246615.1 Burkholderiales bacterium | reverse complement strand
GGCGGATCAGGTGCTCGCGCTCGGCGGTGACCACCCGCACGTATTTGTCGGCGGCCTCGAAGTACAGCACCTCGGCCACCGGCACCAGGTGCACCAGGTTGCCGACGCCGGCCTGGATCACCTGCAGTGGCGGCACGGCCGCCTCGCGCGGCGGCGCTGCGCCGGGGCCGCCGCCGGCCAGCAGGGCACGCAACTGGGCCATCGTCTGTTGCAGCAAGGCCTCACTGGCGCTGGCCGCGTCGATACCTGCAACGCTGTGGCTGGCGCTGCCGCTGGGCGGGCTGGCCTGGTCGGCCAGGCGGCGCTGCAGCCGCGCCACGCAGGCGCCCAGCCGCGCGCTGTCGACCGGCTTGACCAGATAGTCCACCGCCTGGGCGTCGAAAGCCGCCAGTGCGTATTGGTCGTAGGCCGTGACGAAGACCAGCAGCGGGAAGGGGGTCTGCGCCGGCCAGTCTTCAGCCAGTGCCTGGGCGGCCTCCAGCCCGCTGGCGCCGGGCATGCGGATGTCGAGGAAACACAGCTGCGGCCGCAGCGCCAGCGCCTGGGCCGCAGCGCTGAGGCCATCGCCCACCTGTGCCACCACCTGCAAGCCGGGCCACAGCCTGAGCAGATCGGCAGCCAGCGCGTCGGCCAGCAGGGGTTCGTCTTCGGCGATCAGTACGGTGGGCATGGGTTGGGCACGAAGTAGACAGGGGGATCAGGCCGCCGCCGCCGACGGGTCGGGTGGGAGGTCGGCATCGGCCGGCAGCGGCAGGTGTAACTCGGCCAGGGTTCCGCCCTCGGCGTCATCGGCCGGTCGCAGGCTGAAGTGGCCCCGGTCGCCATACAGCGTGGCCAGCCGCTCGGCCACATGGCGGGTGCCGAAGCCGCTGCCGGGGGCAGGATCAACTGCGGGCGCCGAGGCCGAAGCGCCGGTCGGCATGATCGGCGAGACCACCGCGACGGGCAGGCCCATGCCGGTGTCGCGTACCGTCAGCACCAGCGCGCGGCCCTGCCGGCGCGCGCGGACCTCGATGCGTCCGCCCGCCACCTGGGGCTCCAGGCCGTGGCGGATGCTGTTCTCCACCAGCGGCTGCAGCAGCAGCGGCGGCACCGGCAGGGCGCGCAGTTCGGCCGGCAGCGCCAGCGCCACCTGCAGCCGCGGGCCCATGCGCAGCGCCATCAGGGCCAGGTAATCATCGAGCAGCTCAAACTCCACCGCCAATGGGTGCAGCGTGCGCTGGCTGGCGCCCAGCGTGGCGCGCAGGTAGCGGATCAGGTGATCGAGCATGACCTGCGCACGCGGCGGATCGAGCGTGACGAGCACCCGCAGGTTGGCCAGGGTATTGAACAGCATGTGGGGTTCGAGCTGCGATTGCAGCAGCCGCAGCTGGTTGTCGCCGGCCAGCCGAAGTGCGGCTTCGGCCCGCGCCGTCACCGTGGCCATCTGGCCGCGCACATAGAAGTGGTAGGTGACAACGATCGACACCGCCACGGTGATGCCGAGCACGATGGTTAGCGCCCGCAGGTCATTGCTGAATGGCCAGGTGGGCGGTAACCCGATCAGCCAGCGGCCGAGGGTGTAGCCGAGGGCGTAGCCCAAGAGTGCGCAGACCAGCACATACGGCCCCATCAGCGGCCAGCCCGGCCAGCCTTCACGCAGCTCGGCGCTGGCGTGACCGCGCCGGATCAGCCAGGCGGCGATGAGCCGCCGGCCGCCCTCGATCAACGCCTGGATGCAGCCGCCGATGCACAGCGAGATCACCAGCGTCGGCCAGAACGGCTGGCGAAACACCGCGCCGAGAAAGGCCGCGACGGCTACACACAGCAGTGCCGTGGCGGCGGCCCGCCTGGCCAGCCGCAGCCACGCAGGCCGCTGTGGCGCAGGGCGGTCGGCCGCAAGGAGGGGGGCGTCGGTGCGCATGCGGCCATTGTGGCGCCGGTGCTGGCGCTGCCTCGTCGCCAGGCGACAGGCCGGCGCTGGATG
>JBBRVT010000698.1:0-1966 GCA_038246615.1 Burkholderiales bacterium | reverse complement strand
TCCCCCCTCGGGGGGCCTGACGCGAAGCGGCAGGTCTGGGGGCGCTCTCATACGGAAACGCCGGGCCGCTCCCAAGTTTCCTCATCCCCCCCTCGGGGGGCCTGACGCGAAGCGGCAGGTCTGGGGCGCTCTCAGCCCGGCGGCATCGGGTGGTCGTAGCGGATGAAGCCGCGGTGGACGGCCACCCGGTCGTACAGCGCACGGGCGCGGGCATTGGTGTGGTGCGTCAGCCAGTGCAGCCGGTCAGCGCCCTGGGCGTGGGCCAGTTCGGCCAACCGATGGATCAGCGCGCCGGCCACACCGTGGCCGCGCGCGTCGGGCGCGACGAAAAGGTCCTGCAGGTAGCAGTTGCCGGGCGACCAGACACTGGAGTGAAACAGCGCATGGGCGATGCCGACCAGGCGCGGTGCAGCGTCAGGCACACCGCCCCGCCCGCCCGCCCCGCCCGCCCCGCCCTCAGGAAGCCAGGCGCCCAGCGCCAGCATCGGCGCGCCAGCCATCAGGCGCTGCCAGGCGGCGGCGTAGCCGGCGTCGTCCACCTCGGTTTCGTAGAAGGCCTTGTAGCCGCGCGCCAGCGGCTCCCAGGCGGCGCGGTCGGCGGCGCCCAGCGGGGCGATGTGCAGCGCCGCCGCAGTCATGGTTGCGCTCCTGCGGGCGATTGCATCCAGGCCGCAAGGTCGTGCGCCGCCGGCTCGGCATCCGCCTGCAGGTTGGCCACCACGCCGGCACGGTCGGCGACGCTGCGGTTCTGGCTGAGCTTGTACTTGCCGACCAGCGCGGTGAGCGGGATCTCGACGCAGACGATGGCGCGCAGCATGCCGGCGATGTAGTCGTCGGGCGCATCGCCGACCGCCCAAGGCCTGGCCTGGCGCGTCTCGTGGTGCGTGGTCAGCATGCTGACCAGGGCGTGCGTGGCAGCGGCGTCTTCCAGCGCCACCAGCGGGCCGCAGGCCTGCACGGTGGCGTAGTTCCAGGTGGGCACCACCTTGCCGTGTTCCCGCTTGCTGGCGTAACCGTTGGGCGAGATGTAGCCGTCGGGCCCCTGGAACACCACCAGCACCTGCTGCCCTGCGGCCTGCCACACCGGGTTGGCGCGGGCCACATGGCCCACCAGCGTGCCCAGGGCGCCACGCCGGGCTTGCAGGTGCATGGGGATGGAGTTGGCCACCGGCGCGCCGTCGGGGCCCAGCGTGATCAGCAGGCCCAGCGGGTGGCGCTGCATCAGCGCGTGCAGCACCGCAGGGCGGGTTTCCTCGAAATGGGTGGGCAGGTACATGGCGGGGGTTTGGCGTGGGGTTGGTTCAGGCAGGGTCGGTCCGGGGCTCGCAACGCACACCGGCCTCACCGGGTTGGCGATGAAGCAGGCGCCGTCGTCGGCGTCGACCACCCAGCCGGCGCGGCCGGTGCTGGTGGCGGTGCAGGTCGACTTGGGGCAGGCCATCGGTTGCAACTGGTGCCGCAGCGTACCCAATTTCCACGCCTGCTGCGGCACCAGCCATCGGCTGGTCGCTGGTCGGTGGTGGCGGCGCTGGCCGGCGCCGCGCTGGCCGTGCGGATCAGAACAACCGGAAGCTGATCCAGCAGGACACCGCCGCCACGCAGGCCGAGGCGGGGTTCAGCTGAGCTTGAACACCGCCACCACCTGCTGCAGGCGCTCGGCCTGCTGGTTCAGGCTTTGCGCAGCAGCGGCGCCCTGCTCCACCAGCGCCGCGTTCTGCTGGGTGGTCTGGTCGAGTTGGGCCACCGCGCTGTTGACCTGCTCGATGCCCGCCGTCTGCTGCACCGTCGCGCCCGAGATGTCGGCCAGCATGCGGCTGACCGCATGCACCTGGCGCACGATCTCCTGCATCGCCTGCCCGGCCTGGCCCACCTGGTCGGTGCCCCGGTCGACGCGCTCGACGCTGGCGCCGGACGCCACCACGCTGCCCGGCCCGGCCCGCGAGGCGTCGATGGCGTGCGCCAGGTC
>JBBRVT010000697.1:0-1986 GCA_038246615.1 Burkholderiales bacterium | reverse complement strand
CGGCGCGCCGGCGGCGCTGGCTGCGGCGTGCGCGCTGCCGCCCAGCGGCGAGAGGGCAGTGAAGGTGAAGACCGTGACGATCTGGACCACGGCCAGCAGCCAAGCCAGCAGAGGCAGCATCCGCAGGGTTACGGACCGGCAGTCAGGCAGGCGCTCAGACAGGCGGTCAGACCGGCGCTCAGACCGGCGCTCAGGCAGGCAGGCGAGGCAGAGCAAGGATCGCATCAGGGCATTTCGCAGTGGTGGGGTCGACGGCGCCGGGGGCGGCGCGGCGGCCGCAGGCATCGGCTGGACCCAAGGCGGCACCGGCCGCCAGGAGCGCGCCGCCACGGGATCACCTTGGATGACACCGAAGGGCACCGGATCACTCCGGTTTGCGCCGCGCCCGCGGGTGTGCCGCATCGTAGGCCTTGGCCAGGTGTTGGAAGTCCAGGCGCGTGTAGACCTGGGTGCTGCTGATGCTGGCGTGGCCCAGCAGCTCCTGCACGGCGCGCAGGTCGCTGCTGCTCTGCAGCAGGTGGCTGGCATAGCTGTGGCGCAGCATGTGCGGGTGCACGGCCGCGGGCACGCCGGCCTGCAGGGCCTGGGCCTTCAGGCGCGTGCGCAATTGGTCGTCAGACAAGCGCGTGCCGCGCCGGCTGATGAACAGCGCCGGCTCATCGGTGCGCCCCGGCTGCAGCAGTGCGCCGCGCAGCGTCAGCCAGGCCCGCAGCGCCACCAGCGCCGCCTGGCCCACGGGCACACTGCGGCGCTTGCTGCCCTTGCCGGTGACGTGGGCGGTGGCGTCCATCAGGTCGACCCAGCCGCGCGCGGCCCTGGCGGCCCCGCCCCTTTCAGCGGGGCCGGCGGCGGCGACATCCAGGCCCGTCAGTTCGCCCACGCGCAGGCCGCAGCCATACAGCAATTCGACGATGGCGTGGTCGCGCGCGCGCAGCACCGGGTCGTCGCCGCCGCCGGCGTGTTCGGCCAGGGCCACGGCCTGGTCGACCGACAATGCCTTGGGCAGCGGCTTGGGCGCGCGCGGTGGGCGCAGGCCCTGCACCGGGTTGGCGGGCACCCGCCCGTCGCGCCCCCACCAGCGGTACAGGCCGCGCCAGGCCGCCAGCGCGATGGCAATGCTGCGCGGGCCGAGCCCGGCATGGCGCAGCCGCGCCATCCAGCCGCGGATGTGGTGCGGCTGCGCCGCCTGCAGCGCCACGCCCTCGGCCGCGGCGCTGGCCTGCAGGCGCAGCAGGGCCTCGGTGTACATCGCCAGGGTGCGTGCGGCCAGGCGCCTTTCCACCCGCAGGTGGGTGATGAAGGGCTGCAGTTCGGCGCTCAGGGTGCCGGCCATGCGCGGGGCGCTCGTCGGTGGGTGGGGCGGGTCGGCGCTCAGACCGGTGCAGCGGTCGGGCCGTTTGCCGCGGACGCAGCCGCCGTTACCGCGGCAGTGGGCGGCAATGATCCCGGCGACAGTCCTGGCAACAGTCCTGGCAACAGACGCGCCAGCGCGCCGCCAGCGATCTCGCCCAGGCGCACCAGAAACTCGGTGCCCATGTCGGCGCTGTAGCGCGTGGGGTCGGGCGAGCCCAGCACCAGCAGGCCGAAGCTGTGGGCCCCGGCCACGCCGGCCATGCTGGCCATGCCAGTGCCGCCGTTGCCGCTTGCGCCGCGGTGCAGCGGGATCATCGCCAGCGACGTCACCGTGCCGGCATCGTCCAGCCATTGCGCCGCCTCGAAGCCGCTGTTGACGCCGCAGTAGGGCAGCGCCAGGCTGGCGGCAAAGCTCTTCACGTCGTCGCTGACGGGCGCGGCGAAGGCATGGTCCGCATGCGCCATGTCCACGTCCCACAGCCGCAACGCGGCCTGCGGAATCAGAAATTCATGCTTCAGCGCCGCCAGCATCACCGCCGGCAATGCGGCGGCGTCGGGCGTCAGCAGCAGGCGCCGCGTCCAGCGGTGCAGGCGATCGGCGATGGCCACGTTCTCCTGGCTGTGGCGCACCAT
>JBBRVT010000696.1:0-1988 GCA_038246615.1 Burkholderiales bacterium | reverse complement strand
TTCGGCACGGTCTACAGCACCAACCTGACGCCCGATGTGGCCAGCGGCATCGGCGCCTGGTCGTTCTCGGCTTTCCAGCGGGCGATGCGTGACGGCCTGTCGCGCGACGGCCGCCACCTCTACCCGGCCTTCCCCTACACCGCATTCACGCAGACCAGCGACGACGACCTGCAGGCGCTGTACGCCCACCTGATGGCGCAACCGGCGGTGGCCAGCCAGCCGCCCGAGACCAAGCTGGCCTTCCCCTTCAACCTGCGGCCGCTGATGGGCTTGTGGAATGCGCTGTACCTGCAGCCCGGCCCGGTGGCCGCGCAGCCGTTGCGCAGCGCCGAATGGAACCGCGGTGCCGCGCTGGTCAACGGCCTGGGCCATTGCACTGCCTGCCACACACCGCGCAACGCGCTGGGCGGTGAGCGCAGCGGCCAGGCCTACCTGGCCGGCGCGGTGGTTGACGGCTGGCAAGCGCCGCCGCTGGGTGCGCTGAGCCGAGGCCCGCTGCCCTGGACCGAAGCCGCCATGCTGCAGTACCTGCGCCAGGGCCATCACGCCGAGCACGGCATCGCCGGCGGCTCGATGGCGCCGGTGGTGCAGGCGCTGGCCCAGGCCGATGGGGTTGACCTGCAGGCCATGGCGCACTACCTGGTATCGCTGCAGCCGCCCGCACCGGTGGTGGATGCAGCGGCGCTGGTGGCCAGCGCGGCGGCGCAGCCGGCGCTGTTGCCCGGCCAGGCGCAGCGGCTGTTTGAAGGTGCCTGCGGCGCCTGCCACCATGACGGCGACGGCCCGCAGGTGCTGGGCCTGAACCAGCCGCTGGCGCTCAACAGCACGTTGCACGCCGACCGGCCCGACAACCTGCTGCGCACGGTGGTCGAGGGCTTGCAGCGGCCGGCATTCCCGGCGCTCGGCCACATGCCGGCTTTCGGCCACGCGCTGGACGATGGCCAACTGGTGGCGCTGGCGGCCTGGATGCGCCAGCGCTTTGCGCCGCAGCAGCCGCCCTGGGCTGATCTGCCGGCGGCGGTGGCAAGGGCCCGCACAGCAGCCGGGATCAAGCCTTGATCGGTTTCAGCGCAGCCAGCCCAGCAACGCCAGCGCAGCCGGCAGGCTCACGATGGCCAGCATCGTAGACACGGTGACCAGCCCGGCCACAAAGCCGCCGTTGCCGCCCATGCGGGTGGCCAGCACATAGGCGCTGGGCGCGGTAGGCATGGCCGAGAAGGACACCACCACCAACTGCTGCGCTGGCTGCAGCGGCAGCCACAGCGCCAGCGTGATGCCCACCGCCGGCAGCACCAGGTGGCGGATGCCCATCAGCCCGCTGGCCAGCCAGGGCGCGGCGCGCAAGGCGCCAAAGTGCAGCCCGGCGCCCACCGCCATCAGGCCCAGCGGCAGCGCCGCCGCGCCGATGCGCGACAGCGTCACCGTCGCCAGTTCCGGCAGTTGCAGGCCCACCAGGTTGACCACCAGCCCGGCCACGGTGGCCAGCACCAGCGGGTTGCGCAGCAGCTCGCGCAGGTAGCCCTGGCCGCCGTGGCGGGCCAGTGGCCAGACCGCAGCGATGTTGCACACCGGTATGCAGATGGCCATCAGCAGCGCCTGCCAGGCCAGCCCGGGCGCACCGGCCAGGCGCTCGGCCATGGCCAGCGCCACATAGCTGTTGAAGCGGAAGGCCACCTGCGCGCCGCTGGCATGCAGCAGCGGATCGACCCCCGGCGCCTTGGCCAGCGCATAAGCCAGCACCACGCCGACAGCCACTATCGTCAAGCCGATGCCACCAAAAGACATCAGATCGGCCAGCCGGATCGGCGTGCGCACGATCGAATTGAACAGCAGGCAGGGAAACAGCAGGTAGTACACCAGCCGCTCGGCGCTGTCCCACACCGGGCGGTTGAGGGCCGTGTGGTGGCAGATCAGGTAGCCCAGCGCGATCAGCGCAAAGTCGGGCAGCAGCAACAGCAGATCGGGCATGGCGGCAGTGTGCCAGCCGC
>JBBRVT010000695.1:0-1992 GCA_038246615.1 Burkholderiales bacterium | reverse complement strand
GGCAGCACTGGTGGCAGCACTGATGGCAGCACCGGCGCTGGCACTGGTATCGGCACCGGCCGCGGCCTGGCCGGCATGCGCCGCCGCGCGGCGCGCATTGGCGGCAGCTTGCACATCCTGGCGGGCGACGGCGGCCGCGGCACGGTGGTGCTGCTGCGGCTGCCCGGCGCGGGCAAGGCCGGCTGATGCCCATGCCGCCCATGCCGTCCACACGCCGCGCCGCGCTGGCCCTGGGCCTGTCCGCTGCACTGGCCAGCGCCCACGCCCAAGACAGCGCCGAAAACAGCGCTCAAAACAGCGCTCAAAACAGCAGCGTGCTGGTGCTGGGCAAGCGCGCCAGCCTGGCCGATGCGCCAACCACCGCTGCACCGGGCAGCAGCGCGGTGCTCGACCGGGCAGATGCACTGGCCCGCGGCCAGCCCGACTTCGCCACCTGGCTGGGCAGCCTGCCCGGCGTGCAGCCCAACCGCGGCGAGCCGGGCCAGTCACTGCCCACGCTGCGCGGCATCGGCACTGCAACCAGCGGCAACCTGCTGGGCACGCAGCAAGCCACCACCGGCCTTTACCTGGAAGACCTGCCGCTGACCAGCCCGTTCGCCTTTGTCGGCACGCCCGACCTGACCGGCTTTGCGCTGGCCCGGGTGGAAGTGCTGCGCGGGCCGCAGGGCGTGCTGTACGGCTCGGCCTCACTGGGCGGGGCGATCAACCTGGTGCTGGCGCAACCGCTGCCGGGTGTCACCCACACCAGCGTGCAGGCCACCGTGCGGGCGCCGCGTGCCGGCCGGCTGCTGCTGGGCGCTGCGGTGCAGCACGACAGGTCACTGGGGCGTGACGACGCAGGTGGCGGTGGCGCCGGCGGCATGCTGCGGCTGGAAGCCTTTGCCGAGGGTGGCGGCGGCAGCATCCACAACCTGGGCACCGGCCAGCTGGATGCCGACCGGCGCCAGCGCCACGGCCTGCACCTGGGCTGGAGCAGGCGCCTGGGCAACGCCGCCAGCGCCCGCCTGCTGCTGCTGCACCAACAAAGCCAGGCCGACGACACGGCGGCCGCCAGCCCCGACGCCACGCAGCGCCGCATCAGCACACCCAGCGCATCGTGGCGGCGCGATCAGTTCAGCGCCGCCCGGCTGGAGCTGGCCGGCACGCCCGCCCCCGGCCTGGCGCTGACCGCAGTGGCCGGCTGGACCGACCAGCAGACCAGATCGGCCACCGACCTCAGCCGCAGCAGCGGCCTGCTGGGCACGGTGCTGGGGCCGGCGCTGGGCCTGGGCCCGCTGCCGGCGCTGCCGCTGGTGCAATCACGCACCGACCAGCCCACCCGCAACCGCGCCGGCTCACTGGAAGTGCGCCTGGCGGGCGGCCAGCCCGGCGGCCCGCGCTGGCTGGCCGGTGTGTTGCTGCAGCACAACCGCTTCGGTCTGCACAACACCAGCCGGGCGCCGGGTGGCGCCGCAGCCTGGGGCCCGGCCGGCGCGCTGCTGCCAGGTGACGAGTTCGGCGCGCTGCAAGTGCTGGCCGGCAGCAGCGAACGCGCGGTCTTCGGCGAGGCCGTGCTGCCACTGGCCGACCACCTGCGCCTGGGCCTGGGCGCACGCGCCCACCGCACCACGCTGGCCTACAGCAGCACGCTGCGCTTTCTGGGCGCCACCAGCCAGGGCGCGCCCAGCACGGCAGACCAGGGCGTCACACCGCGCATCAGCCTGCAGGCCGACATCGGCACACACAGCGTGTATGCGCTGGTGTCGCGCGGCTGGCGCGTCGGCGGCGTCAACTTCGACCCGCCGGCCTTCACCCGTTACCGGCCCGACCAGCTGCAGAACCACGAGATCGGCCTGCAGCTGCGCCCGGCGCCCGGCGCCAGCATCGACCTGGCGCTGTTCCAGATGGATTGGCGCGATGCCCAGGTGAGCACGCTGCTGACCGAGCCGCTGCCGCTCATCGGCGTGGCCAACGTGGGCCAGGCGCGCAGCCGCGGGCTGGAGGCCACCGCGC
>JBBRVT010000694.1:0-1997 GCA_038246615.1 Burkholderiales bacterium | reverse complement strand
GGCTCGGACTCGCAGTAGGTTCAGGCGGCGGCGCTGGCCGCTGCAGTGGCGCCGGCGGCGCGGGCGAAGGCATCTATCAACCGACGCAGCGGCTCACGCTTCAACTTCAGCGCGGCCTGGTTCACCACCAGCCGGGCACTGATGTCGAGGATGCGCTCCACCTCCACCAGATGGTTGGCCTTGAGCGTGCTGCCGGTGGACACCAGGTCGACGATGGCATCGGCCAGGCCGGTCAGCGGCGCCAGCTCCATCGAACCGTAGAGCTTGATCAGGTCGACATGCACGCCCTTGTCGGCAAAGTGCTGGCGGGCGATCTGGGTGTACTTGCTGGCCACGCGGATGCGCGAGCCCTGCTTGACCGCTGCGGCGTAGTCGAAATCGGCCCGGGTGGCCACGCTCATGCGGCAGCGGGCGATCTGCAGGTCCACCGGCACGTACAGGCCGCTGGCGGCCAGGTCGGCGCCGTGCTCCAGCAGCACGTCCAGCCCGGCCACGCCCAGGTCGGCGCCGCCATGCTCCACATAGGTGGGCACGTCGCTGGCGCGCACCAGCACCACCCGCACGCCGGGCTGGCTGGTGCCCAGGATCAGCTTGCGGCTTTTCTCGGGGTCTTCGCTCACTTCCACCCCGGCGGCGGCCAGCAGCGGCAGGCAGTCGTCGAAGATGCGGCCCTTGCTCAGGGCCAGGGTGATGGTCGATGCGCTGGAAGGCATCACTTCACCCGTTCGATGTCGGCGCCGATGGCGCGCAGCTTGGCTTCCATGCGGTCATAGCCCCGGTCCAGGTGGTAGATGCGGTCGATCTGCGTCTCGCCATGGGCCACCAGTCCGGCGATCACCAGGCTTGCCGAGGCGCGCAGGTCGGTGGCCATCACCGTGGCGCCCTGCAGCAAGGGCACGCCGGTGACCACCGCAGTGTGGCCGTCCACCTCGACATGGGCGCCCAGGCGCACCAGCTCGTTCACATGCATGAAGCGGTTCTCGAAGATGGTCTCGCTGATGCGCGCGGTGCCGGTGGCGATGCAGTTGACGGCCATCAACTGTGCCTGCATGTCGGTGGGAAACGCCGGGTACTCGCTGGTGCGAAAGCCCACCGCCCTGGGCCGGCCGTCGCCGCGCACGCGGATCCAGGGCTCGCCGTCCAGCACGCCGTCGGTGATGTTGGCGCCGGCGTCGCGCAGCTTGTCGACCACCGCGTCCAGGTGGTGGGCATTGGCGCCCTTCAGCGTCACATCGCCTCCGGTGGCCGCCACCGCACACAGGAAGGTGCCGGCTTCGATGCGGTCGGGCACGATGCGGTGCGGCTGCGCCGGTGCGTGCAGGCGGTCCACGCCTTGCACGCGGATGCGGCTGCTGCCATGGCCCTCGACCCTGGCGCCCATGCTGATCAGCAACTCGGCGAGGTCGGGGATCTCGGGCTCCTGCGCTGCGTTCTCCAGCAGGGTCTCGCCATCGGCCAGCACTGCGGCCATCAGCAGGTTCTCGGTGCCGGTGACGGTGACCATGTCGGTGGTGATGCGCGCGCCCTTCAGGCGGGTGGCGCGGGCCACGATGTAGCCGTGGTCGACGGTGATCATGGCGCCCATGGCCTGCAGGCCCTTGATGTGCTGGTCGACCGGGCGCGAGCCGATGGCGCAACCGCCGGGCAGCGACACCCGCGCCTGGCCGAAGCGCGCCAGCAGCGGCCCCAGCGCCAGGATCGAGGCACGCATGGTCTTGACCAGCTCGTAGGGCGCCTCGGGCAATGCGATGCGGCTGGCGTCCAGCGTCACCGCATCAGGCCGCTCGGCGGACCGCTCGGCCACCACGCCCATGTGGCGCAGCAGCTTGAGCATGGTCGCCACGTCCTGCAGCTGAGGCACGTTGTGCAGCGTGGTGACGCCGTCGACCAGCAGCGCGGCGCACAGCTCGGGCAGCGCCGCGTTCTTGGCGCCGGCGATGGCCACCGTGCCGTTGAGCCGGCGTCCGCCGCGGATGAGGAGTTTGTCCATGGGTGGC
>JBBRVT010000693.1:0-1999 GCA_038246615.1 Burkholderiales bacterium | reverse complement strand
GGTGCTGGTGCAGGCGGCGGTGGCCAGCGGGCTGGACGCCGACCAGGCCCGCGCCGTGCTGGAGAGCAACGACTTTCACGACGCCGTGCGCGAGGCGCAGCAGTTCTTCCACCAGCAGGGCATCTCGTCGGTGCCGGCGGTGATCATCAACGACCGCCACCTGATCAGCGGCGGCCAGCCGGTCGAAATGTTCGAGCGGGCGCTGCGCCACCTGGCCGCCGAAGGCCAAGGCGATGGCCAGCAGGATGGCCAGCAGGAAGGCCAGCAGGAAGGCCGGGCCGGCGCCGCCACATGACCCCCGCGCTGAACGACGTCGGCATGATCGGCCTGGCGGTGATGGGCCAGAACCTGGTGCTCAACATCGCCAGCCGCGGCTTCTCGGTCAGCGTCTACAACCGCACGGCGGCGGTCACCGATGCCTTCGTGGCCGCGCACCCGGGCCACGCCATCACAGGCCATGCCAGCCTGGCAGCCTTCGTGCAGAGCCTGCAGCGGCCGCGGCGGGTCATGTTGATGGTGCAGGCCGGCGCGGCGGTGGACGCAGTCATCACCCAGCTGCTGCCACTGCTGGAGCAGGACGACATCGTCATCGACGGCGGCAACAGCCTCTACACCGACACCGAGCGGCGCGACGCCTGGCTGGCCGGGCTGGGGCTGCGCTTCATCGGCGCGGGCATCTCCGGCGGCGAGGAGGGCGCGCGCAAGGGCCCGTCCATCATGCCCGGCGGGCCGGCCAGCAGCTGGGCGGCGATGCAGCCCATCTTCGAGGCCATCGCCGCGCGGGTGGACGGCGCGCCCTGCGTGGTGCACATCGGCCCGGGCGGCGCCGGCCACTACGTCAAGATGGTCCACAACGGCATCGAGTACGCCGACATGCAGCTGATCTGCGAGGCCTACAGCCTGCTGAAGGCGGCCGGCCTGTCGAACGCCCGCATGGCCGAGGTGTTCGCCCGCTGGAACGCGGGCGACCTGCAGAGCTACCTGATCCAGATCACCGGCAAGGCACTGGAGCAGGTGGACGCCGAGACCGGCCAGCATGTGGTCGACCTGATCCTGGACAAGGCCGGCCAGAAGGGCACCGGGCAGTGGACCCAGATCAACGCCGCCGAGAACGCGGTGGTGATCAGCACCATCAACGCCGCCGTCGACGCGCGCGTGCTGTCGTCGCAAAAAGCGCTGCGGTTGGCCGCCAGCAGCCAGCTGCAGGGCCCCGGCGGCGTGCTCGACGCCGACCCGGAACGCCTGATCGCCCAGGTGCACGACGCGCTGTATGCCAGCAAGATCGTCAGCTACGCCCAGGGCCTGGACCTGATGCGCACCATGAGCGACAAGAAAGGCTGGGGCCTGGACCTGGGCGCCATCGCCGGCATCTGGCGTGGCGGCTGCATCATCCGGGCGCAGTTCCTGCGCCACATCACGGCGGCCTGCCAGGCCGACCCCGGCCTGGCCAACCTGATGCTGGCGCCGTACTTCCGCACGGTGCTCAACCGCAGCCAACCCGCCTGGCGCCAGGTGGTGGCCCAGGCGGTGGCGGCGGGCATCCCGGTGCCGGCCTTCGGCGCGTCGCTGGCCTATTTCGACAGCCTGCGCAGTGCCCGCCTGAGCGCCAACCTGCTGCAGGCGCAGCGCGATTTCTTCGGCGCGCACAGCTACGAGCGCGTAGACCGGCCGGCCGGCCAGTGGTTCCACACCGAGTGGCCGGAAGTGATCGGCTGACCCCGCGATCCAGGGGGAACATTGGTCACGCTTCTGCAGACTTGTATCCAGTTGTCAAGGCCTCCCCACCTATAGTGAAGAGACACCGATGCCGGATGCGACAGGCCGTGCCTGCCAACCGCTGCCGTTCGCGTTGCCGAGACCACGAGGGTCCTTTGCATGATCAAGAAGATTTCAGCGCCGCGCCGCGCCGGGCGACTGGCCGGGCTTTGCGTCGCCCTGGCCTGCGCACTGGCTGCAGGCCCGGCCCTGGCGCAAGCGCCGGCGGCCGCCGACGCCGGCC
>JBBRVT010000692.1:0-2002 GCA_038246615.1 Burkholderiales bacterium | reverse complement strand
GCGCACCGAGCACGAGGCAGTGCACTTCGTCCCTCTAAAATCAGGCACCGCCTGATCGGGCGTCCCGCCCTGCCCGCCAACATGTCCTCGATGCGCCGTCTGCCCCACATCTTGCTGCTGTGCACGCTGGCCTGGTTGGCCGGTTGTGCCGCCACCCAGAACAAGGCACCGGTCGAGGACCGCCAGCCAGCACGCCAGGCGGTGCGCCCGCAGTTGCCCGCGCCGGTGGTCAGCACGCCGCCGGCGCCGGCCCCTGCCGATGGCGTGAAGCCGCTGCCCGGCGCCGAGAACGCCGGCAAGCCGGGCTACTACACCGTCAAGCCCGGTGACACGATGATCCGCATCGGCCTGGAGCAGGGCCAGAACTGGCGCGATGTCGTGCGCTGGAACGGCATCGAGAACCCGAACCTGATCGAGGTGGGTCAGGTGCTGCGGGTGCTGCCGCCGCAGGCCGATGCGGCGGCGCTGGCCAGCCAGGGCGTGGCGCCGAACAAGGTCGAGAACAAGCCGCTGGAGGCCAAGCCGGCAGCGTCGGCACCGGCGCCGGCTGCAGTGGCAGCGGCCCCCGCCCGTGACGCCGACGACGAGCCTGCCTGGGCCTGGCCGGCGGCCGGTGCCGTGCTGGCAGGCTTCGAGGAAGGCAAGCAGAAGGGTCTGGCAATTGCCGGCAAGGCCGGCGACCCGGTGCTGGCCGCCGCCGACGGCCGGGTGGTGTATGCCGGCTCGGGCCTGCGCGGCTACGGCAACCTGGTGATCGTCAAGCACAACAACACCTACCTCAGCGCCTACGCCCACAACCAGACGCTGTTGGTCAGGGAAGACCAGGCGGTGCGGCGTGGCCAGAAGATCGCCGAGATGGGGTCGAGTGACGCCGAGCGGGTGCAGCTGCACTTCGAGATCCGGCGCCAGGGCAAGCCGGTCGATCCCGGTCGCCTGCTGCCGGCACGCTGACACGCCCCAGGCGGGGGTGCGGCGCGGTGGCAGGTCAGCCATGACCTTCCCTGCCCCGATGGGCCCCGGATAATCCGTCGATGACAGCAAGAGACGAGTGGTTGAAGGTCGAGTCCATCGACCTGGACGCGCAAGGCGTGGCCCGCAATGCCGAGGGCAAGGTGGTCTTCATCGAGGGCGCGCTGCCCGGCGAGGAGGTGCAGGTGCAGGTGGGCCGCAGCAAGAACGCCTGGGAGCAGGGCGTGATGACGGCGATGCGGCGCGAGAGTTCACAGCGGGTGCGGCCGGGTTGCCCGCACTTCGGCCTGCACCCGGGGGCCTGTGGCGGCTGCAAGATGCAGCACCTGGATGCGGCGGCCCAGGTGGCCGTCAAGCAACGGGTGCTGGAAGACAACCTTCAGCACCTGGCCAAGGTGCGGCCCGCGCAATTGCTGCGCGCCATCCACGGCCCCACCTGGGGCTACCGTTACCGCGCGCGGCTGTCGGTGCGCCATGTGGCCAAGAAGGGCACGGTGTTGATCGGCTTCCATGAACGCAAGAGCCGTTACCTGGCCGACATGCAGGTCTGCCCGGTGCTGCCGGCGCCGGTCAGTGCGCTGCTGATGCCGCTGCGCGCGCTGATCGGCGGCATGGACCAGCGCGACCGCCTGCCGCAGATCGAACTGGCCATCGGCCAGCGCATGGATGGCCTGGTCACCGCCCTGGTGCTGCGCCACCTGGAGCCGCTGACGGCGGCCGACCAGGACCGCCTGCGCGCCTTCGGCGCCGCGCAGGGTGTGCAGTGGTGGCTGCAGCCCAAGGGCCCGGACACGGTGCACCTGCTGGACGAGGGCGGGCCGGAACTGGCCTACACCCTGCCCGAGTTCGGTATCACCATGCCGTTCAAGCCGACCGACTTCACCCAGGTGAACCACGCGATCAACGGCGTGCTGGTGGGCCGCGCGGTGCGCCTGCTGGCGCCCGGCCCGGCGGAACGGGTGATCGACTGGTTCTGCGGCCTGGGCAACTTCACGCTGCCGCTCGCCACCCGCGCAGGCCAGGTGCTGGGCAT
>JBBRVT010000691.1:0-2004 GCA_038246615.1 Burkholderiales bacterium | reverse complement strand
CGCCTCGGTGGCGTTGTTGGGCGGCGAATAGGTGCGCACCTTGTGCCCGGTCTTGCGCGCCCACTCGTCGGCATGCAACTTGCAGAACTTCAGGTCGCTGCCGCCGCTGCCGCAGGCAATGGTGATGGTGGCGGCCGCCGCGGACAAGCTGCCCAGGCCCAGACCCAGCGTGATCACCATCTGGTGGATGAAGTTGGGTTTCAAGCAAGGCTCCGTTGAGGGCGGTTCGGCGGGCTGCGAGGGGGGGCTCATCGCAGCACGAAGACCACGGCGCTGCGCGGCGGCACGCTGAAGCGACCGGCCGCGGCATCAAAACGCGCTTCGCGGGTGATGCGGCGGTCGGCGGCGCCGGGCGCGCTCTGCACCGGGTGCAGCTGCCAGGCTTGGCCGCGGCTGCTGGCGATGGCCAGATCATGGGCCCGGGTGTCGACGTTGAACAGCAGCATCAGGCCGGCAAAGCCGGCGCCGTCCAGGCCGTTGCCGTCAAGCTCGGCGGCGATCAGCACCGGGTTCTGCGCCGGGCCGGTGTTGTGCAAGCGCAGCCGGCGCTGCACCTCGGCGCTGCTGCCCAGGCGCAGCAGCCTTGAGCTGGCGCGGATGCGCAGCAGATCACGAAACGCATCGCGTGCCAAGGCGATGTCGGCCGGCTGGGCGCGCAGCCGGGCGTCGGCCAGCCGTGGTGCGATCAGCGCGTGCAGCGCGGCGTTGTCCTGCAGCGGCGGCAGGCCGCTGCCGAAGTGGTTGCTGAGATAGCTCCAATCGAGCCGGTTGAACCAGTCACCCGAGTCGTAGCTGTTGCCGTCCATCGACTTGCTGCGCAGGATGTCGATGCCGGCATGGAAGTAGGCCGCGCCCTGGCTGAAAGCGGTAAAGGCCATGCCCAGCACTTGCACGCGGGCGCGCTCGGCCGACGAGGTGGCCAGCGGCAGCTTGAAGGCGTTGAGATCCCACAGCGTGTGGTTGTCGTGGTTCTCCACATAGTTGACCACCTCGCCGGGCTGGCTGGCATAACCCGCGATCTGGCCGGCGTAGACGATCTGGTCGCCGCGTTGCAGATCACCGCCGCGGGTGGTGAAGCTGTAATCGCGCAGCGTGCCGGCCAGGCCCAGGCGCACCAGGTCGGCCGCGGTCTTGAGCTGCTCGACACCGGGCACGCCGGCGGCCAGCGCGGCAGCGTTGGGCGCGTAATGCAGGCCGTTAAGGTAGCCCTGCCGCGCCACCACTGCGGCCGGCGCATCACCGACACCGCCGCCGCGCAGCGCGTCGCGGGCGCGGTCGCTGAAGGTGGCGATGCCGCTGCCGGCCAGCGACAGCTGCGAGGCCTGCACAAAGCGCCGACCGTCGGCCACCTCGCCGAAGTTCCAGCCCTCGCCCAGCAGGTGGATGGCGCGGCCGTTGTCGGCAGCCAGCAACTCGCGCAGCGCCAGCATGGCTTCGCGCGGCTGGTGGCCCATCAGATCGAAGCGGAAGCTGTCGATGCGGTACTCGCGGGCCCACAGCCGTACCGAGTCGAGCATCAGCTTGCGCATCATGCGGTGCTCGGTGGCGCTGTTGTCACAGCAGGTGCTGCGCTCGACCGCGCCCGCCGCGTCCAGCCGGTGGTAGTAGCCGGGCACGATGCGGTCAAGCACCGAGTGCACATGTTGGCCCGACGCCGACAGGTGGTTGTAGACCACGTCCATGCCGACGCGCAGGCCGATGCGGTGCAGGCCCATCACCATCTGGCGGAACTCGCGCACACGCAGCGCGCCGTCATCGGGCCGGCTGGCGTAGCTGCCTTCGGGCGCGTTGAAGTGCAGCGGGTCGTAGCCCCAGTTGAAGCAGTCGCGTGCGGCCACCGCCATCACCGCCGCCTGCTGGCGCAGGCTGTCGGGCCGCGCGTCGGGCACCACGGGGGTGACGCAGCCGATCTCGGGCACGCTGGCAAGATCAAACACCGGCAGCAGGTGCACGTCGCTGAGGCCGGCGCGTGCCAGCGCCGCCAGGTGTTGCATGCCGCGGCTG
>JBBRVT010000690.1:0-2018 GCA_038246615.1 Burkholderiales bacterium | reverse complement strand
GGTTCGCAACGCGGTGCTTGCGATCGCGTGGTCGCCGGGCACGGCCGATGCGGGCTCGGGCAGCAGCACCGCGCCGCCGCGTCCGAGCAGGTCGGCTTCACGCATGTTGATGCGCTGCAACAGGTCGTGCGAGGGCGCGACGCCCATCACGCCCATGAACGGTGCACCAGGAATGCGCACGCCGGGCAGATCGCGTGAATACGCGAAGCCGCCCGACATCTCCCAATGCACCAGGTACGGCGTGGTGAACTGGTCGCGCAGGAAGCCGAAGCCCGGCATCACCATCGTGAAGCCGCGGTCGGCCGTGTCGACCGCCTCGATCTTGATCGCGAGCAGGTCGCCGGGTTCGGCGCCTTCCACATACACCGGGCCGGTCAGCGGATGGATGCGGCCCATGTCGATCGACGCCAGGTCGGCAGCCGTGGTGCCGCGCTGGATCTGCCGGTCGAGGCCGTCGATCGTGTGCATCTCGACGGTGGAGCCGGATGCGACGCGCAGCGCCGGCGTGATGTCGGGATGCCATCGGTTGTGGCCGATGCCGGCCTTCTGCTCGGCCAGGATCTTCTCCGGGTCCAGATGGATGTAGGCATGGCATGCGCACGGCGCCTGGGTTGCGGTCATGGTTCAGCTCCGGTGTGGAATGGATCACATCGCCGATGTTGATGCAATCGGCGTGCCCAAGTGCAATGCGGGTCGAATCGAAGCCCGCCAGGCCTGCGGACAGCAGCCCGATCTGCTGGTTCTGGTCCGGCAAACAGCCCTGCCGCCAGGCCACAATCCCGACGATTCCAACCCGTCCATCGACCATGATCCAGTTCTCCCGCACCCCCCGGCCGCTGTCGGCCCGCATGCGCCACCTGGCGCTGGCCGCCTGCGCCGGCCTGTTGCTGTCGGCCTGCGGTGGCGGCGGCGTCAGCGACGCTGGCAACACCAGCGCCTACAACCTCGACGCTGCCATTACCCGGGCGCTGGTCAACGGCGTGCAGATCGACGGGCTGACCGGCAGCCTGAACGGTGTCGCCTTCACCCTGTCGGTACGCTTCATTCCGCTGGCCGACGCGGTGTTCGAGGGTGCCGCGCGCAAGGCGGTGCGCCAGACGTTCACCATCACCGGCGGTGGCACCACCGACACGACCAGCGGCGTGTCGTACTTCGGCGTGTCGCCCTATGCGGATGTCGGTGCGGTCGATGAAGACGGAGGCATCGATGTGTCCGCCGCCACCGGCACCCTGCCCACCGCCGTGCGCACCGGCAGCGCCGGCCCGTTGAGCACCACCACCAGCTACGCCGACGCCACCAGGGCGCGCATCGATTCCACCAGCGTGACCACCTGGTCGCTGGACGCCGACGGCCAGTCCAACGCCCTGGCCTGCCTGCGCACGGCCACCACCGACACCGGCGCCGCCACACCGGCCACCGGGCAGCTGTGCTTGCGCATCAACACCGCCGGCGATGTGCTGGGTGCGGTGGTGACCATCGCCGATGGCGGCATCCGCATCGAGTTCCGCTGAGGCGGGGCACCCAGCGCCCGGCGGTCAGTGCCCGGCGAAGTCCACCAGCGTGAACAGCGGCAGCCCGGCCGCCTTCAACCTGGCCGATCCGCCCAGCTCGGGCAGGTCGACGATGGCCGCCCCCTCGATCACCTGGGCGCCCAGCTTCTCCAGCAGGCGCTTGCCGGCCATCATGGTGCCGCCGGTGGCGATCAGGTCGTCGATCAGCACCACCCGGTCGCCGGCCTTCACCGCGTCGGTGTGCAGCTCCACCGTCGCGCTGCCGTACTCCAGCTCGTAGCTCTCGGCCACGGTGGTGAAGGGCAGCTTGCCCTTCTTGCGGACCGGCACGAAGCCCACGTTCAGCTCGTAGGCCACCACCGCGCCGATGATGAAGCCGCGCGCATCCAGCCCGGCGATGGCGTCGGGCTTCACGTCGAAGTAGCGGTGCACGAACTCGTCGATCAGCACCCGGAACACCTTGGGGTTCTGCAGCAGCGGCGTGATGTCGCGGAACTGCACGCCAGG
>JBBRVT010000689.1:0-2028 GCA_038246615.1 Burkholderiales bacterium | reverse complement strand
CGTCGGCATCCATCAACCCAGCGGCCCGGTGCGCGGCCGCTCGCTGATCCTCAACGGCCACATCGACGTGGTGCCGGTGGGCACCGCCAGCATGTGGACGACGCCGCCGTTCGAGCCCCGCCTGGCAGGCGACAAGCTCTACGGCCGCGGCGCCGCCGACATGAAGGCCGGCATCGTGGCCTATACGCTGGCCTTTCGCGCCTTGCAGCGCCTGGGCTACGAACCGGCGGCGCCGGTCTACCTGCAATCAGTGGTCGAAGAAGAGTGCACCGGCAACGGCGCACTGGCCTGCCTGGTCGAAGGCTATAGCGCCGACGCCGCGATCATTCCCGAGCCGGGCGAAGGCGTGATGAGCGCGCAGATGGGCGTGATGTGGCTGACCATCGACATCTACGGCGTGCCGGTGCATGCGGCCTATGCCCACACCGGTGTCAACGCGATCGGCTTTGCCAACCATCTGGTGGAGTCGCTGCGCGAACTCGAGCGCGACTGGAACCGCCCGGCCATGCGCCATGCCTGCTATGCCGACCACGAGCACCCGATCAACTTCAACCTCGGCCGCATCGCAGGCGGTGAATGGACCTCGTCGGTGCCCACCCACTGCCGCATCGACATGCGGCTGGGCTTTTACCCCGGCCGCACGCCGGCCGAGGTGCGCGCGCAGGTCGAGGCCCACCTGCAAGCCGCCTATGCCGCGCACCCGCTGCACCGCAGCCTGCGCTACGAGATCAGCTACCAGGGCTTCCAAGCGCAGGGTCTGGTGGTCGACACCCAGCAGCCGGTGATCCAGCAGTTGATGCAGTGCCACCATGACATCGCCGGTGCCCAGCCGCATCTGTTTGCCAGCACCGCCACCACCGATGTGCGCTTCTTCCACCTCTACGGCAACATCCCCTCCACCTGCTACGGCCCGCATGGCGCTGATATTCACGGCACCGACGAATGGGTCTCGATCAGCAGCCTGCAACGGGTGACCGCGGTGCTGGCGCTGTTCATCGCGCGCTGGTGCGGGTTGAACCCGCGCACGGCCTGATACCAGTGCACACCGCCGATGCCGGGCGCTGCCGGCTGCTGATCTTCGACTGTGACGGTGTGCTGGTCGACAGCGAGCGCATCAGCCACCAGGTGCTGGTCGAGTTGCTGGCCGAACACGGCATCGCCATCACGCTGGAACAGACCATCGCGCGTTTCATCGGCGCGTCGACCGCACGCTGCGCCGTCGAGTTATCCGAACTGCTTGGCCGGCCCGAAGCCGATGACGTGATGCGCGAATTTGCCCGCCGCACGCAGGCTGCCTTTGCGGCCGATTTGCAAACCGTGGTCGGCGTGCCCGAGCTGCTGGCGACACTGGCCGCGCGGGCGCTGCCCTACTGCGTGGCCTCCAACGGCAACCCTGCCAAGATGGATTTCACCTTGAGCCATACCGGACTGCAGCACTTGTTCGAGGGCCGCCGTTACAGCGCCACCGACGTGGCGCTGCCCAAACCCGCACCCGATCTGTTTCTGCATGCGGCGCGCTGCATGGCGGTGCCGCCGGCGCTGTGCGCGGTGGTCGAGGACACGCCCACCGGCATCGCCGCGGCGCGCGCCGCCGGCAGGTGGGCGCTGGGCTTTGCCGCGATGACACCCGGCCACCAACTGCACGCCGCCGGCGCGCACCAGGTGTTCACCCAGATGGCCGAGTTGCCGGCGCTGCTGTGGGCCGGCGGCGAGGTCAGGCCATGAGTCGCGGCCACACGCTGCGCAGCCTGCGCCCGGTGTGGGCGGTGCTGGCCGGCGCGGCGTTGATGCTCAGCCTCAGCATGGGCCTGCGCCAGAGCCTGGGCCTGTTCATGCCACCCATCACCCGCGCGCTGGGCGAGGGCGGTCTGGCCATCTCGGTGTCCGATTTCACGCTGGCGATTGCGGTGCAGAACCTGGCCTGGGGCCTGCTGCAGCCGCTGACCGGCGCACTGGCGGTGCGCTGGGGCATGCGGCCGGTGATGGTGGCCGGCGCAGCCCTCTATGCCGCAGCGTTGATGGTGCTGG
>JBBRVT010000688.1:0-2032 GCA_038246615.1 Burkholderiales bacterium | reverse complement strand
CGGTGGCGGCGCGGCGCTCGGCCAGCGCCAGCTTGGCCGGGCCGTTCACCCGCTCGGTGACGCCTTCGATGTCGCCGACATCGGCCAGGGCCGAGCACTTCTTGGTATCCCAGAAGGCGAAGGCCACCTTGGCGGCGGTGGGGTTGACGCGCACCCAGTCTGGGTTGTTTTCCAGGTCCAGGCCGATCAGCTTGCCCATCTCGCGGTAGTTGCTGCGCCCGGTCAACTGCTTGTAGCCGGAGCCTCGGTAGCGCCAGCCGTCGCCGCTGGCCTCGTCGCCATTGCCCAGGCGGCCGCCGTACACCCGGTTGGCAATCGCCTGCGGGCCCTTGGCGATCAGGGCCTTGGCGTCCTCGGTGCCCTTGACCTTGGAGAACAGCGCGTCCAGCCGCTCGGGGTTGCGGTAGTTCATGTTCTCTTCCATCAGCGCGAAGCCGCCGGTCTCCACCGAGATCTGGCCCAGGAAGGCACAGAGGCGGCGTGGGTTGTTCACCGTGCTTTCGACCCGGGCCGCTTCCAGGGCAGCGGCATGGCCGGCGGCGTCTTTGATGTTGGGCGCGAACTTCAGCAGCTTGTCGGCAGTGATCATGGTGTCGTCCTCGTGGTGCGGGTGGGGCGATGGACCGGCCATCGGCCGTGCAGGTTAGCCGGCGGCGTTGGCTGCGGCAAGGCCGGATTGATGAAGGCCGGAGGACAAGCAGGGCAAACACCCAAGCCCGCCCGCGCCCGGCGTCCGGACAATCCTGGCCCAGTGTCAACCATCCGCAGGAGACCGCATGTACCCCGGCCTGTATGCCCAGAAGTTCGCCGACCGCCCCGCCTTCATCATGGCCACCAGCGGTGAGACCGTGACCTACGCCGACCTGGAAGCGCGCAGCAACCGGCTGGCCCACCTGCTGCGCGCCCAGGGCCTGCAGCGCCTGGGCCACTACGCAGTGTTCATGGAGAACAACAGCCGCTATGTGGAGACCTGCATTGCCGGCGAGCGCAGCGGCCTGTACTACACCTGCATCAACGGTTACCTGCAGGCCGACGAGCTGGCCTACATCCTGAACAACAGTGAATCGAAGCTGCTGATCACCTCTGTCGACAAGCTGGCGGTGGCCCGCCAGGCGCTGGCCGAGTGCCCCAACGTGGCGCTGTGCCTGGTGGTGGGCGGCGGCGCCGGCGTCGAGGGCCACGCCGGTGCAGCGCGTGTGACCGACTACGCCAGCGCGGTGGCGGGCTACCCGGCCACGCCGGTCGCCGATGAAGCGCTGGGCACGGCGATGCTGTATTCGTCGGGCACCACCGGCCGGCCCAAGGGCATCCTGCGGCCGCTGCCCGAGAACCCGCCCAGCGAGCCGTTGCCGCTGTTCAACTTCCTGAGCAAGCTCTGGCAGTGCGAAGAAGGCATGCGCTACCTGTCGCCCGCGCCGCTGTACCACTCGGCGCCGCTGGCCAATGTGAGCCTGGTCATCCGCCACGGCGGCACGGTGGTCATCATGGAGCACTTCGACCCATTGCACTACCTGGCCTTGCTGCCGCAGCACCGCATCACCCACACCCAGCTGGTGCCAACGATGTTCTCGCGCATGCTGAAGCTGCCGGCCGACGAGCGTGCCAAGGCCGATGTGTCGTCGCTGAAGATCGCGGTGCATGCTGCCGCACCCTGCCCGGCGCAGGTGAAGGAGGCGATGATCGAATGGTGGGGCCCGATCATCCACGAGTATTACGGCGCCACCGAGGGCCTGGGCTTCACTGCCTGCAACACGCCCGAATGGCTGGCCCACCGGGGCAGCGTGGGCCGGGTGCTGCTGGGCGACATTCACATCCTCGATGAGAGCCACCAGCCGGTGCCGCTGGGCGAATCAGGCGAGATCTGGTTCAAGACCGCCAGCCCGTTCGTCTACTTCAACGACCCCGAGCGCACTGCGCAGACCCGATCGCCCGACGGCAGCATGAGCACCGTGGGCGACATGGGCTACCTCGATGCCGACGGCTTTCTCTACCTGACCGACCGCAGCACCTTCATGGTCATCTCCGGCGGGGT
>JBBRVT010000687.1:0-2033 GCA_038246615.1 Burkholderiales bacterium | reverse complement strand
CGGCTCCTGCGGCAGGTAGCCGATCTTGATGCCGGGCATCGGCGTGGCCTCGCCCTCGTACTCGGTGTCGACGCCGGCCATGATCTTCAGCAGCGACGACTTGCCCGAGCCGTTGATGCCCAGCATGCCGATCTTGGCGCCGGGGAAAAACGACAGCGAGACGTCCTTGAGGATCTGGCGCTTGGGCGGAACCGTCTTGGAGACGCGGTTCATCGTAAAAACGTATTGGGCCATGTGCGGGTGTCCGGGTGCTGCTTGCAGATGGGCGCTGCCAGCCAATGGCGGCGCGGCGCCGGCCCTGGCAGGGGCGGGCGGGGGGAACAACCCCCGATTATCCCTGTTGTGGCGTGAAACGCCTCAACGCTGCCGGTCAGGCGCGCCGACTGCCCTCCGGCAGAAAGCGCACGCCGCGTCGCGCTAGGCCGCCGCCGACGCCGATCGGCGTGCCGTCGGCGCGCCAGCAGGCGGCACCTTCCATGCGGCCGTCGTCGTGGAAGGCGATCGCGTTCATGCCGCCGCCGACGTTGGGTACACGCTCAATGGCATGGCCGCGCTGGCCCAGGGCCGCCGCCAGCTCGTCGGAAAACGCCGGCTCGAGTTCCAGGGCCAAGCCTTGGGTCCAGAGGCGCGGTGCCTCGACCGCTTCCTGCAGGCTCATGCCATGGTCGATCAGGTTGAGCAGCGCCTGCAACGCCGACGGGAAGATGCGCAGCCCGCCCGGCAGGCCGAGCGCAAAGCGCGGCTGGCCGTCCTTGAGCACGATCAGCGGCGCCATCGACGAGGTGACGCGTTTGCCTGGCGCCAGCGAATTGGCCAGACCGGGGCGCGGGTTGAAGGTGTAGAGGTAGTTGTTGGGGATCAGGCCGGTGCCCGGCACCATGTAGCGAGCGCCGAACAGCGAGTTGATGGTCTGCGTGGCGCTGACGATGCGGCCGTCGGCGTCGGCCACCGTGACATGGGTGGTGTGGGCGCTCTCGTCGGGCCGCACGCTGGCCTGCCAGCGCAGCGCCCGCTGCAGGTCGATCGCGGCGCGGCGCTCAGTGGCGTAGTCGGCCGACAGCAAACGCGCCACCGGCACCGGCACAAAGTCGGGGTCGGCGGTGCTGGCGGCGCGGTCGGCAAAGGCGATCTTCAGCACCTCGGCCAGCAGGTGCACGCTGTTGGCGCTGCCAAAGCCGGCGGCGGCGATGTCGAAGCCCTGCAGGATCGCCAGCATCTGGCCGATGTGCAGCGGCCCGGCGCAGGGCGGCGGCGGGCCGCTGATCTCGAAGCCGCGGTAGAGCGCGCGCAGCGGCGCCATGTCCTGGGTGCGGTAGTGCTGCAGGTCGGCCAGCGTCAGGTGGGCGCCGTGGCGGCGCATGTCGTCGGCCAGCGCGCTGCCCAGTGCACCGCCGTACAGCGCGGCCGGGCCTTCGTGCACCACCAGCCGCAGCGCATCGGCACAGGCCGCGTTGCGCACCCGGTCACCGGCTGCCAACGGCCTGCCGCCGGGCAGGAAGACGGCGGCGATCTCGGGATCAAGCGCCAGATCAGCCGCGCAATCGGCCACGCAGTCGGCCAGGTAGGGTGTGGCGGCAAAGCCGCGCGCGGCATGGCGGATCGCCGGCTCGACCACGTCGGCCAGGGAGAGGCTGCCGTGGCGCTGCAGCAGCTGGCACCAGGCCATCAGGTTGCCCGGCGTCGCCACCGCCTCGCGGCCCAGGCTGTTGCGCCGGCCCAGCGCGTCCAGCGCACCGGGCAGGGCTTGCGGATCAGCCGTAAAGGTATGCGGGCCGACGGCGGCCGGGCAGCGGCCCTGGCCCTCCAGGATAGTCTGGCTGCCGTCGACCAGGCGCAAGTTGGCAAAGCCGCCGCCGAGCAGGCCAACCATCATCGGCTCGACCACGCTCAGCGTGAACAGCGTGGCCACCGCCGCATCGACTGCGTTGCCGCCGGCGGCCAGCATCTCGGCGCCGGCGGCCGAGGCCAGCGGGTGGTTGCTGACCACCATGCCGCGGCTGCCGCTGGCGGGCTGCTTGTCGGTGGTGAAAGGG
>JBBRVT010000686.1:0-2033 GCA_038246615.1 Burkholderiales bacterium | reverse complement strand
CGCCCCACACCTACAACCAGAAGATCAGCTTCAACGCCGACGCCAAGCTGGCCTCCGGGCCCAACCCGGTGCTGGTGGTGGACAGCGCCGGCAACATCGCCACGGCGCAGAACGTCACGGTCAGCAACACGCCGACCGTGGTGATCGTCAACGACATCCTGAACAACTCGGTCGGCACGGCCAATTTCGAGGCCGAGAGCGTCTACAAGGCGCCCGAAGGCGGCAAATCAGGCGACCTGCAGCCCGGCACCATCGAAGGGACGCAGTCCAACTTCACCTTCGTGCACACCTTCAACCGGGTCACGCTGACCAACAACTCCGCCAAAGACCTGCGCATCAACAACATCGCGCCGGTCAACACCACGGCGGTGCCCAAGGTGACGGTCAGCAGCCAGAACCTCAGCGGCCCGGCCACCGACCCCACGCCGTTCGAGTTCAATATCCGCCACAGCTACGGCGCCAGCGAGATCCTGATCCGCAACACCCACGCCACCGCCGGGCCGGACATCCAACTGGCCGGCCTCATCAACAACCCGCTGGGCAGCACGCTGATCGCGTCGGTCAGCGGCGACATCACGAACTACCTGGGCACGGGCCTGGTGCGCAGCAACACCGCCACGCTCAGTGCAGGCGGCAACATCGGTTCCGGCGCTGCGCGACTGGAACTGCAACTGGTTCAGAGCGCTGGCAAAGACGCCTTCCTCACCAGCAGCTCGGTCGGCGACAGCTGGCTGGGCATCCGCGGCCTGCAACGTGACCCGGCTGCGGGCAGCTTCACCCTGCGCCTGGGCGAGTTCTCGGCCGGTGGCCGGCTCGACATGCTGATGCGCGAGTCGCAGCGCCAGGTGACGGTGAGCGGCACGCCTGCAACCTATCAAGTGCAGGTGCAGCTCTACCGCAGCAACGACGGCGCCGATCTGGGCATCACCAACTGGGTCCGCCACTTCCGGCCCGACCAGCCGGGCGCTGCGCTGGTGGACTTCCCCGTCGGCTACTTCGGTACCGGCAACCAGGCCATCGCCACCACCTTGAGCCTGGGCAAGCTCACCGCTGCGACCGACCTGTCGGTGGTCGCCCAGACCCCGGCTGCGCGCATGGACTTCTTCCAGCGTGATGTCTGGAAGGGCGGCGCCAGCACCACACTGCGCACGAATGGCGATCTGACCTTGCCCAGCACGGTGCAGGCCGGCACGGGCAACCTGAGCATCCGCAGCGAAGACGCCTCGGTATACGCCGACCACCTCATCGCCGGCGGCAGTGGCCTGGTCGTCGCGGCACTCGACATCTCCCAGGTGCTGGCCAGCTACACACGCACCTGGATCAACCTCTTCACCAACAACCTGCTGACTGCTGGCGGCGGCGCCAACCTCACCGCCGGCCGCGACATCACCTTGCCGCGCGTCGTTCAAGCCGGCAGCGATGTGACCGTCTACGCTGGCGGGCAAATCGTCGCGCCGGCCTCGGTCTGGTCACAGACCGGCCATGTCAACATCACCAGCACGGGCGGCTCGGTCCAGTTCGACCACATCGTGGCTGGCGGCAACGCCGGCGTGATGGCCCTGCAGGGCGCGGTCTCCAACGTCACCACCGGGCTGGCCGGCGAACGCATTGCACTCAACCCGAGCAACCTGGTTTGGGCGGGCGGCAGCATCAACATCCAGGCCGGCCTGGACATCACCCTGCCGCGCGCGGTCTACGCCGACAACGGTGCGATCAACATCAGCAGCACCGACGGCAGTGTCTTCCTTGCCGAGGTCGAGGCCGACAAGAACAACGTCACCATCACCGCGTCCAAGGTGGCCATCCAGGAAATCGGCAGCGATGCGGCTGCCGACATCCTGGGCATCACCCTCAAGCTGCAGGCCGGCACCGGCATCGGCACGGCGGCCAACGCCATTGAGATCGACTCTTCCAACCCGACCACCGGCACGCTGTGGGCGCTGGCCGATGGCTCGGTCTACCTCACCGAGGTGGTCGGCAACTTGAACCTCGACAAGGTCACGTCCACCGGCGCCGATGTCGAGCTCAGGGTG
>JBBRVT010000685.1:0-2042 GCA_038246615.1 Burkholderiales bacterium | reverse complement strand
GCCGCAGTTTGACCAGACGCAAGTCTGGCGGCCATCTCGCCAGGATGGCGCAGGGCTGTGGCTGCATGGCGCGACAGTGCCCAGGCGCGCTGCAGGCGGTGGCGCCGGCATGGCGCGTGCGGTGGCGCCGGCATGGCGCGTACGGTGATGACGCAGCGGCAGCAGCCTGCAGGCTGACGCACAGCGGCAGGTCTGGGGCGCGCTCAGCCGCCGCGCCGCTCCAGCAGCATCGCGTCGCCATAGCTGTAGAAGCGGTAGCCCGACTCGATGGCGTGGCGGTACAGCGCCCTGGCCTGTGCATGCCCGGCAAAGGCCGACACCAGCATCAGCAAGGTGCTGCGCGGCAGGTGGAAGTTGGTGATCAGCAGGTCGACCACGCGGAAGTGGAAGCCGGGCGTGATGAACACGTCGGTCTCGCGGGCGCCAGGCTGCAGGCTGCCGCCCAGTGCGGCGGATTCCAGCGCCCGCAGCGTGGTGGTGCCGGCGGCCACGATGCGCCCGCCGGCAGCGCGTGTGGCGGCAATGGCGGCCACCGTGGTCTCGGGCACCTCGTACCACTCGCTGTGCATCTGGTGGTCGGCCAGACTGCTGTTGCGCACCGGCTGGAAGGTGCCGGCGCCCACATGCAGCGTCACCTGCGCGCGGCGCACGCCGCGGCCGTCCAGCGCAGCCAGCACCGCAGCGTCGAAGTGCAGCGAGGCGGTGGGCGCGGCCACCGCGCCGGGCTTGTCGGCAAACACCGTCTGGTAGCGCGCCACGTCGTCGGCGCCGTCGGCATGGGTGATGTAGGGCGGCAGCGGCACATGGCCGTGGGCTTCCAGCAGCACCAGCGGGTCGGCGGGAAAGCGCAGGTGGAACAAGCCGCCATCAGGCCCGCTGCGGCCCAGCACCTCTGCCTCGAAGGCGCCGTCGGCAAAGCGCAGCAGGCTGCCGGCGCGCGGGCTCTTGCTGGCGCGCAGGTGGGCCAGCACCTCGTGCGTGCCGGGCAGCACACGCTCGATCAGCGCCTCGACAGCGCCGCCGGTGGGCTTCTCGCCGAACAGCCGCGCCTTGATCACCCGGGTGTCGTTGAACACCAGCAGGTCAGACGGCGCCAGCAGGCCGGGCAGATCACGGAACACCCGGTCCACCGGCGTGCTGCCGGTGCCGTCGAGCAGGCGTGAGCCGCTGCGCTCGGCGGCCGGGTGCTGGGCGATCAGCGCCGGCGGCAGCTCGAAGTCGAAATCATCGACGGTGTAGACGTGGTCTGGGGGCAAGGGGATGTGGTGCATGGCGTGCAGGCTGTACCGGCCTGAAGGACTTGGAAATGAAGAAATTGTTCCATGCACCCCCGCGCACGCGGCCTACATGGCGAAGATCTTGCCGGGGTTGAGGATGTTCTTCGGGTCGAGCGCACGCTTGAGCACCCGCATCATGTCCACCGTGGCGGCGCCCGCCTCGTCCAGCAAGAAACCCTGCTTGTGCAGGCCGATGCCGTGCTCGCCGGTGCAGGTGCCCTCCAGCTGCAGCGCGTGCTGCACCAGCTGCGCGTTCAGCCGCTCGGCGGTGTCGCGTTGTTCAGGCCGGGCCGGGTCGATCATGTAGGCGATGTGGAAATTGCCGTCGCCCACGTGGCCGACGATGTAGTACGGCAGGCCGGCTTCGTCGGCCTCGACCACCGCCTGGCCGATGCAGGCGGCCAGCCGGCTGATCGGCACGCAGGTGTCGGTGGTCACGGTGCGGCAGCCGGGGTTGGACGACATGCCGGCGAAGTAGGCGCGGTGGCGCGCCGCCCACAGCCGGCTGCGGTCTTCGGGCGTGGTGGCCCACTCGAAATCCTCGCCGCCATGCTCGCGCGCCACCTCCTGCACCGTCTGCGCCTGCTCGGCCACGCCGGCCGCGCTGCCGTGGAACTCCATCAGCAGCATCGGCGCGGGCCGCAGGCTCAGCTTGTCGTGGTTGTTGACGTAGCGCACCGCGTTGGCGTCCAGCCACTCGCCGCGGGCGATGGGCACGCCCATCTGGATGTGGGCGATGGTGGTCCGTCCCGCCGCGTCGATGCT
>JBBRVT010000684.1:0-2043 GCA_038246615.1 Burkholderiales bacterium | reverse complement strand
CTGACTGACCCGCTGCTCGGCCAGCAACGTTGGCAACAAGCCCTGCTGCCTGCCAGCACATTGCTGGACTGGAGCCTGGGCTGATGGACCGCCAGGTCATGCTGCGCCTGGAGGCCGTGGGCTGCCAAGCCGAGGCGCTGTTCAACGGTGTGCCGTTGGGTCGGGTTGGCGCGTCTGCAGAGGCCGATGCAGCCACCGCCCCGACTGTGCTGACGCTGCCGGTCAACGAGTTCACGCTGATGGGCAGCAACGAGCTGGAGCTGTTGGTGTTTCCGGGCGCACCCGGTGTGGCGGCGCCACCCGAGCCCAGGCTGGCCGACGGCCGCACCGGCGCCAGCCTGCAACTGTTGCTGCCGCGCATGGCCGGCGTGGCGCATCCGGCCAGCGCACGCTCGTTGGCCCAGATCGACTGGGCGCCGCCGGCAGACGAGGTCTATGAAGCACCGCTGAGCCTGCGTAAATCAGTTGAGCTACCGATCGCCTTCCCTCGCTGGCGTTGGCTGGATGCGCCCATCGTGGCCGACAGCGCCGCGTTGAAGAATGACATCGCGCGTTTCCTGCTGGAAATCGCGGTCGGCCTGATCAAGGGCAACCCCGAGCCGCTGATCCAGGCCTCGCGCCTGCGGCTGGAAGAACTGGCGCTGGCCTATGAACGCCCGCTGGCCGATGATGTGGCGCGGCTGCGCAGCCAGGTGCAAGCCTGGCACGCCGCGCTACCGCTCAAGCCCACGCTGCCGGCGCCGGGCAAGCTGCTGCTGCGGCCGGTGGCCGGTGGGCGGTTGCTGGAATGCCTGTCAATCGACGGCGCGCCGCTGCTGCAAAGCCCGCTGGCCGGTGGTGGCCAGGTGGCCTGGCCAATGCGGCTGGCGGTGGTGGAAGGGCGTTTTTATGTGCTGCGTTGAGCCCTCGGGCCAGCGCTTGACGAGGCTGGATTCAGGAGGGACTGCATGATCGTGCTGACCGTGCTCAGCTACAGCGGCGTGCCGGCCGAAGGCCTGTCGGCGAGTTTTGATGAACTCGGCGGCAGCATCGGCCGCGCCGACAACAACCAGCTGGTGCTGCCCGACCCCGAGCGCAGCATCTCGCGCATGCATGCGCGGGTGGTGTTTCGCGGCGGCCAATACGCCATCGTCGACAACGGCAGCAACCCGGTGTCGGTCAACGGCAGCGCAGTGCCGCTGGGCCGCGAGCAACCCTTGCAATCCGGTGACCAGCTGCAGATCGGCAGCTACCTGCTGTCGGTGTCGCAGGCCGCGCGAGGCAGCGCAGCCCCGGGCAGCGCCTTCGACGACTTGTTCGGTGACGGCGTCAGCGGACTGGCTGCGCCACCGCCCGCGCCCAAGGCCGCCGCCCCGGCCTGGGGCAGCCCAGCCGCGGCCGCGGGTGGCTCGGGTTCGGCGGCGCCGGCACCCTGGGGCGCGTCGGCGCCTGCCGCCGCCGATCCCTGGGCCATGCCGCCGGCTGCGCCCCGTCCCCCGCCACCGGCAGCAGCGCCACCCGCGGCACACAACCGCGTCCGCGACGAATGGGATGACCTGCTCTCGCCCACGCCCAAGCCAGGTTCGGCCGCCGCAGGCGCAGCGCCGTCCTGGGGTGCGCCGGCGTCGCCACCGCCGCCGTCCTGGGGCGCACCAGCGCCACCGCCACCCTTCGGATCGCCGTCCTCGTCGGCACCCGGCCTCGGGCTGTCGATGGGGCCGGGCTCGCTGGATTCGCTGGATGCGCTGTTTGGCCTCGGCGCGCCCTCGGCCACCGCTGACCCGCTGGGCGCTGCGCCGCAGCAGGCGCTGCTGCTGCAGCCCAACATGGGCGCCCACGCCGACCCGTTGCAGTCGCTGGGCCGGCCCGGCCAGGCGGCAGCGGCCAGCGCCTCGGACCATGTGTCCGAGCTGAATACACCGATGCACTTGCCGCGCAGCCTGGCGCCGCCAGCAGCGGCACCGCTGGTGCCACGGGATGCGCCACGGGTTGCGCCAGCCGCCGCGCCGGTCGCGACGCAGGCCGCTGCAAAGCCGCCGCAGATAAGCGCAGCGCCCAGCGGCG
>JBBRVT010000683.1:0-2043 GCA_038246615.1 Burkholderiales bacterium | reverse complement strand
CCGGGCCGAAACGCCGCTGTGCGCCATGGTCCAGGGTCTGGCCGGCCAGCAGCCAGCCGATGGTGCCGTTGCGCAATGCCGCCACCGGGTTGGGGATGCCGGCGTTCACCAGGCTCTGCGTGCCGATGATGCTGCGGGTGCGGCCGGCGCAGTTGACGATCACCCGGGTGCCGGGGTTGGGCGCCAGGTCGCGCACCCGCAGTGCCAGCTCGGCGCCGGGCACGCTGGTGCCGCCGGGGATGCTCATGGTGGTGTATTCGTCGAAGCGGCGGACGTCCAGCACCACCACGTCTGCGCCCGCGTCCAGCAGCGCCTTCACCTCCTGCGCTGGCAGGCTGGGCGTGTGGCGAACATGCTCCACCAGCTCACCGAAGGACTTGCTGGGCACGTTGACGTCGCGGAACAGTTCGCCGCCGGCATCGCGCCAGGCCTGCAGGCCACCCTCACCCGCATGCGCCAGCACCTGCACTGCGGTGTAGCCCAGGGCCTGCAGTTCACGCGCCGCCGGCTCGGCCAGGCCTTCACCGTCGTCGTAGACGACGATCGGCACCGCCAGCCGCGGCAGGCGCCAGGGTGCGTCCAGCGCGATGCGGCCGGCGCCCAGCTGCACGGCCCACAGCGGGTGGGCCTGGGCGAACGGGTCTTCCTCGCGCACGTCCACCAGCGCGATCTCCTGGCGCGCCAGCAGGCGTGCGCGCACCTCGGCCGGGCCCAGCTGCGGGATGGGCATGGGCATCATGCGGCCTCCTTCGATCGGTCCCACAGGTTGGGCAGCCAGTCGTTGCTGTAGCCCGAGATGAAGGGCTTGCGCGTGCCGTCGGCCGCATACACCCAGCGCTGCACCGCGCCGATGTTGCCGCCGTAGACATGGATGCTGATCGACACCGCATCGGGCACGGCATTGCGCACCTGGTGGATGTCGCCCAGCGTCGGCGACACGGCCTCGACCTGGCCGGGCTGGAGCTGCGTGGGTTCGCCCTGCGGCACCAGCGCGCCGCTGGCATCCAAGCCGAAGGGCTGCGATGTTTCCTGCCCGCGCAGCATGCCGATCAGGCCCCACACGGTGTGGTCGTGCACCGGCGTCTGCTGGCCCGGGCCCCAGACGAAGCTGACCACCGAGAAGCGCTCCAGCGCGTCGGCATGCAGCAGGTACTGGCGGTAGAACTGCGGGTGCGGCTGGGCCAGTGCCTCGGGCAGCCAGTCGTCGCGCGCCACCAGGGTGGCCAGGTGGCCGCGCACGGTGGCCAGCAGTTCGGGCTCACGGGTTTCAACCGTCACCGCCTGGGTGACGGCGCGCACGAAGTCGCGCAGCGGCTGGGGGTCGGGTGTGGCGGTCATGCGCAAGCTCCAAGGGGCGGCGGCATTGTGTTCTGGCGCCAGTGGCTAGACTTGTCCCATGAACGACGACACCTCTGCAGAACCCATCCACACCCCCCGGCTGTGGCGCGATAACGGCTGGACGGCCCGGGTGATCAAGAACGACGACGACGACGGCTGGGCCGTGGCGATGTACCAGGACGGCGAGGCCGAGCCGGCGCTGGTCGGCCCCTGGACCATGGGCCGCGACAAGAAGAACCCCAAGCCGCTAGACACCAACGCCTTCAACACTCTGGTGAAGACCGCCAGCGAGGTGATCCGCCGCCATGAACAACACCTGCAGGCGGTGCTGCACCGGGAGATCGCCATCACCTGCAGCGCCGGGCGCATCACAGTGGCGCTGGACATCGTGCCCGACGAGGACGAGCCGCACGCCATGCTCAGCGCCGCCGACGAAGGGGGCGCCGTGCTGGCCAGTGTGAAGGTGGCGGCAGGCTTCCGGCTGAACCGCGCCAGCGCCACTGCCTGGGCCGACGGCGGCTTTGCGAAGCCAAAGACCGACTGAGCGTCTGGGTACCTGGTCGATGGACGCAGAGCCGTCAGCTATGCTGCACTTGCTTTCCCGCGCAAGCAAATCCGAACAGCAGAAGGACACCCGACGATGGACTGGCTGAAGCAATCGATCATGCGCACCCGTGGCCTGGCCCAGGGCCGCACGCCCACCCT
>JBBRVT010000682.1:0-2046 GCA_038246615.1 Burkholderiales bacterium | reverse complement strand
GGTGGCCGGGTTGGTGTAGACCGTGGTCTCGGCGCTGTTCATCAGCATGGCCTTGATCTGCAGCGGCGAGCGGCCCGGATGGGCTTGCAGCAGCAGCGCTGCCGCACCTGCGACCATCGGCGCCGCGCCCGAGGTTCCACCGAAGGCCGACGTGCCAGTGCCGGAGCCCGCATTCGCCGACACCGATGCGCCTGGCGCACCGATCTCGGGCTTGATCAACTGGGTGGCGATGGACGGCCCGCGTGACGAGGTGCTGGCCATGCTGCCGACCAAGGCGATCGATGCCGACGGGCTGAGCGAGACGTTGACCGTCTGGCTGGCCGTCAGGCGCGCCTTGATGCGGCTGGACAGCGATTGCTGGATCACCATCGAGGGTACGAAGTTGCTGCCGTTGCCCTGCGAAAAGGAGATCGCGTCGCCAGCGGCAATGAGGCCGATCAAGGTGCCCACCGCGCCGGCATTGGCAGCGTTGTCGACCTTTTCGGTGACGCTGCACGCGCCACGGTCGATCAGTGCGATCTTCCCGGCTGGGTTGGCCAGCAGGGCATCGCCCGGGCAGCCGCGGCCGATGTACACCACATCGCCGGTGACGCCGGCACCGATGGGGGCCCAATCCAGCAAGGCGGTGTTTCCATACACCCCGGCGATGGACGCCGGCGCATTGACCAGCAGCGGCACGACGGTGGCACTGGGCACCTGTGTCTGGGCCACGCTGATGGCGCCAGCCGCGATCGACGGCGAGCCGGCGATGTAGGGCCTGTCGGCAGAATTGCCCGCCGAGGCCACCACCACCACACCCAGCGCCACCGCATTGCTGACCGCCTGCGACAGGTCGTCTTCGATCTGGCCGTAGCTGCTGCCCAGCGACAGGTTGATCACGTCCACCCCGTCATCGGTGGCCGGGTTGCCGTCGGGGTCGAGCGCATAGTCCATGCCCTTGAGCAGGGCGATGCCGTTGCAGCTGGAGCTGACGCTGGAGCACACCTTCACGGCCACCAGCTGCACGCCGGGTGCCATGCCCTTGTGGGTGCCGTCCAGGCTCTTGCCGCCGATGATGTCTGCCACGCTGGTGCCGTGGCCGCCGGCCGGGCCATCATCGATGGGGTTGGGGTCTTCGCTGCGGGAATCGCTGGTCAGCGACCAGGTCGAGCCGGTGAAGTCGAAACCACCCACCACCTTGGCCGTCGGGAACAGGCCCGCAGGCACCACCGTGGGGTCGGTGCTGGCGGCCGCCCAATCGGCGGCAGAGCCCGAACCGCCCAGATTCCTGTGGGTGTAGTCGATGCCGGAATCCAACACCGCCACGCGCACGCCGGTGCCGTCAAAGCCACCGGCCTGCACGGCGGCAGCGCCGACATAGGGCACGGTTTCGCCCAGGTGTTTCTCATAGTGCATCACCGGCCGCACACGCACCACGCCGGGCAACTTGGCCAGCGCGGGCAGGCGGGCGGCATCGATGCGGATGGCGATGGCGTTGTGCGCCACCAGCACCCGCGCCAGCTCCTTGCCTCCCAGGGCCTGCACCCGCTGCGCGGTGGCGCTTTGCTGCGCCTGCACGGTGGCGCGCTGCGCCACCATGGCGGCCGCGACCGCACTGCCTTCGCCCGAGGCCGACCCCTGCGCGCGCTTGGTGCCGGCGGCCGGGTTGGCCATCAGTGCCCGGGCCCGGGCCAGCGAGTTCGCGTCGAGCTGCACCCACACCTCGATGTCGCCCTTCGCCCTTGCCAGACGTGCATCCACGGTGGCAGCCACCGGGTTGCGCAGCGTGCCCTGGATGGCGGCGCGCCCGTCGGTGGCCTGGGGTGCGGCGGACGAACCACTGTCGGTGCCGCCGCCGCAGGCCGCCAGGGCAGCTGCGACCACGATGGACAAGACACCTGCGCGAAAACGGATCATGGGGCGGTTCCTCGGATCGGATGGGAGACGGCGGCGGGCGCTGCCGGGGTGCGGCTCAGGCCGGACGCAGCCGGTGGGTGCACAGGCCGGCCATCAGGCCGCGCGGCGGCGCCTGGTGGTGGCAGCGGCTGCGGCCAGGGCTGCGGCCAG
>JBBRVT010000681.1:0-2047 GCA_038246615.1 Burkholderiales bacterium | reverse complement strand
GGCGGCCGACGACACCCTGGTGATCGGCGTGCTGCCCAACATCGCCACCGCCGCGCTGCAGGCCCAGTACGAGAACCTGAAGAGCTGGATGGAACGTACCCAGGGCACCAAGGTGCGCCTCGCCGTGCCGGCCAACTTCAAGGTGTTCTTCGACAACACCATGCGCGGCGACTACGACCTGGCAGTGGCCGCGCCGCACTTCGCCCGCGTGGCCCTGGCCGACCGCAGCATGGTGCCGGTGGTGATGTACGAGCCGCGCATCAGCGCGCTGTTCGTCGGCAAGCCCGACGACGGCATCAACGGCCCGGCCGACCTGCGCGGCAAGGCGCTGGGCTTTGCCAACCCCACCTCGCTGGTGGCGATGTACGGCCTGCAGTGGTTCCGCCAGGCCGGCATGGAGCCCGACAAGGACTTCGAGGTGCGCGGTGCGCGCACCGACATGGGCGTGGGCCGCATGCTGCTGGCCGGCGACATCACCGGCGCCATCATGAGCAATGGTGAGTTACGTGCGCTGCCGCAGGACGAAGCCGCGCGCCTGCGCACGGTGGAAGCCTTCGCCCGCATCCCCAACTTCATCATCGTGGCGCATCCGCGCCTGGGCGCCGCCCGCATCGCCCGGCTGAAGACGCAGTTCAAGGCCTTCATCGCCGACAAGGACGAGGGCGCCGCCTTCGTCAAGGCCACCGGCATCACCGGCATGGTGGACGCCGACGACGCGTTGATTCGCGAGCTCGACCCCTACCTCGCCCCGACCCGGCGGGCCATGGGCGTCGTCAACTGAGCACCGCGATGGCCAAAGTCCTGTGGCGCTCCACGCTGGGTGCGCCCTCGCGGTCCGATGCCTTCTCCGAAGGGCCGTTCGAGGATTCCACCCCGCTGGCATCCACCGCCCTGCCCGCCATGCTGGCGCAGGATATCGCCCGCAGCTTCCGCCAGCTGGGCGTGGCTTCGTTCCGCGCCTCGGTGGTCAACGTCGATTCGATGACCTTCCAGGCCGCCTGGACGATCTCCGACCAGGGCGAGGTGACCGACAACCAGATCGACCGCCCGATCGACAGCTCGTTTCCGGCGGCCACGGCGGCCGTCAACCTGCTGGCCCATGCGTCCGACGACGAGACCCTGCTGCACAAGCTGAGCCCGCGCCGCTGGGGCATCGCCTGGCGGCTGACCGACCCGAACGTGGTGCTGGCCGAAGCCCAGTTCCACGAGCGCCGCGACGCGATCAGCGAGTCCGACAAGACCCTGCTGCGCCTGGTGTGCAGCGCTGCGCTGCGGCCCGCCGGGCCGGCCGGGCAGGCCGGGCAGGCCGGGCTGAAGGGCATGGCCGAACCCGGGGCCGCGATGGTGTGGCCCGGTGCCGACGCCGCGCCGGTATCGGCCGGGCCGCAGCTGATGGCGCGGCTGTCGGTGGTGCTGCTGGCCTGCAGCGCGCTGATGGCGCTGTGGCTGGCCGCCGCCGCCGTGCCCGAGCTGCAGCGCAGCACGGCCACGCGCGAGGCCGAGGTCGCCAAGCTGCGGGCACTGGCCGACAAGACGCTGGTGCGCGGCGTCGGCACGGCCATGTCCACCGGCGACTACGGCGACGTGCAGACCACGTTGTCGTCGTACTCGTCGCTGGGCTACTTCGACGGCGCAGCGGTGGTGAATCTGCGGCAGCGGGTGGTGGCCCTGTCGGGGCGCACCGACCAGTTGCGCATCGGCGACCCGGTGCCCGAGGACGCGCAGCGCAACGCCCAGTCCATCGAACTGGCGCTGGGCGCAGAGCGCCTGGGCCAGCTGCTGATCGTGCCTGCGCCTGCCACGCTGCAGCCCGCCCAGATGCCGGCCTGGGTGCCACCGCTGGCCTGGGGTGCCGCTGGCACGGCGCTGGCCGCGCTGGGCGCTGCGCTGCTGGCGATGCGCGGGCGCAGGCCGGCCAAGCCAGCCTGAGAGAGAGCCCCCAGACCTGCCGCTTCGCGTCAGGCCCCCCGAGGGGGAATGAGGAAACTTGGGAGCGGCCCGGCGTTTCCTCATGAGAGCCCCCAGACCTGCCGCTTCGCGTCAGGCC
>JBBRVT010000680.1:0-2050 GCA_038246615.1 Burkholderiales bacterium | reverse complement strand
TGCGTCCTGGCAGGCGCCTGGCGAAGCGGCCGAGCTCTGCGAGGCCGTGGGCGAGCCGCGCATTCACCGCCATGTCGTCGTCACCGGGGCTGCGGCCGGCATCGGCCTGGCGATTGCCCGCCAGCTGGCCAGCCAGGGCTTCGCGCTGGGGCTGATCGACATGGCGCCCGCGCTGGAGGCGGTGGCCGCCGAGATCGCCCGCAGCAGCGCTGCACCGGTGGCCTGGGCCTTGGCGGACCTGGCCGATGCAGCACAGATCCCGCCTGCGCTGGCGCAGCTGCAATCCAGCCTCGGCCCTGCTGCCGGGCTGGTGAACAACGCCGGCATCGCCAGCCACATCGCGCCGGTGGTGCGCATGCAGGCCGATCTATGGCAGCGCGAACTGGCGGTGAACCTGACCGCACCCATGCTGCTGAGCCAGGCGCTGCTGCCGGGCATGGTGGCGGCAGGCTGGGGCCGCATCGTGCACATCGCGTCGATCGCCGGGCGCACCGGGCTCTACCATCAGGCTGGCTACTCGGCCACCAAGGCCGGGCTGATCGGCCTGATGCGCGCCACCACGCTGGAGCATGCGCGCCACGGCATCACCTGCAACGCAGTGCTGCCCGGCATGATCGCCACGCTGCCGGTGCAAGGGCTGCCGGCACTGATCCGCGACGACGCGCTGGGCCTGATACCGGCGCGCCGCTTCGGCCAGCCCGAGGAGGTAGCCGCGCTGGTGGGCTTTCTCTGCAGCGACGCTGCGGGCTACATCAACGGCGCCGAGATCGACATCGGCGGCGGCGCCCATCTGGGGCAGATCGTGCTGGGCAGCCGCCGCGAGGTGGCCACGCGCCGCCTGCCGCCGGGCGCCGGCTGACAGCGGGTCAGGAGCGGGTCAGGAGCCGGTCAGGAGCCGGTCCGCAACCAGTCAGGCACCCGCCAGCCGGCCCAGCCATTCATGCACCGCGATGGCACTGGCCCCCAGGCCATCGGCGCCGGGCAGGAAGTCGGACAGCTGGCCGGTGGGCGCGGGCCGCAGGCCCATCGGCGCGCTGACCAGCTGCAGCGGCCGGCCCGACCGGGCCACCGCGCGCTGGAAGGCGGCCAGCGCCCTGCGCTGGTGGAAGCCATGCGTCACCAGCACCAGCTGCGTGATGCCATCGGCCTGCAGCAGGGCCACGCTGTAGCGCGCGTTCTCGTTGGTGTCGCGTGACCGCCCCTCGGCCCAGCGCAGCGGCACGCCGCCGTCACGCGCCGTCACCAGCCGGGCCACGTCGGCCTCGGTCGGGCCGTCGCGCGCGCCGTGGCCGATGCCGCCGCTGTAGCCCAGCGGCAGGCCGGTCTGGCGCGCCAGCCACCAGCCGTAGCGCAGGCGCTCGACTGTCAGCGGCGACAGGTCGGGCCCGCCGTACTCGCGCAGCAGCGCTCGGCGCCCGGCGCCCAGCACCAGGATGGCGGTGTGCGGCGCCCCGCGCAGCGCGGCGATGCGCTCGGGCGCCAGCGCCGGCGGTGGCTGCGTCAGCAGTGCCTGCAAGCCCTGGCCGGCCCAGGGCGTGCACACCAGCCAGGTGGCCAGCACCGCCAGCAAGCCCAGCGACCGGCCCAGCCGCGGCCGCCGGCGCACCAGCCCCAGCGCCAGCAGCGCCAGCAGCAGCATCGGCACCGGCGGCATCACCAGCACCCGCAGCGCGGGCTTCCAGGCCTCCAGGCCCCACTGCACCAGCCAGTCGTTCATGGCGCGGCCTGCGCCAGCTGCTGCTGCCAGGTCAGCCACAGGCGGGTGTCGAACTCCACCTGGTGGTAGCCCGGCAGCATGTGGTCGCACAGCGCGTAGAACGGCTTGTCGTGCGCGCGCTCCTTCAGATGCGCCAGCTCATGCACCACGATCATGTCCAGCATCGCCGCCGGCGCCTGCTTGAAGCAGGCAGCCACCCGCAGCTCGCGCTTGGCCGCCAGACGCCCGCCCTGCACGCGCGAGGCGGCTGTCAGCGTGCCCAGTGCCCGCTGGTCGAGCTGCAGCCGGCTGTCGTAGGCCACCTTGTTCAGCGCCGGGGCATGGCGCAGGAAG
>JBBRVT010000679.1:0-2050 GCA_038246615.1 Burkholderiales bacterium | reverse complement strand
GCTGTTTGTGGTGGCGCAGAACTACCTGCAAAACCTGCTGGCGCTGGGCGAGACAGCGGTGCAAGGCATACCGCTGCTGTCTCAGTTCATCTCGCCCAACCGCTGGCTGCTGTGGCTGGGTGTGCTGTTTGTGCTGTCGGTTTATCACTTCCCCAGTGGGGTGGTGGGACGGCTACGGGCTCGGGCGCTGCAGCGGCCACCCGCTTGATTCGACACCAAAAACTGGAGAGAGACCATGAAGCTGCACCAACAACACCGACGCTGGACCTTGCTGCCAATGACCCTGGCGGCCCTGTTGGCTGCGGGCTGCCTGGGCGGCACCGACGACAGCCCCGAGGTCAACGTCCGACCGGCCTACCTGAGCCAGCTGCGCACCGCCAGCTACGACGGCGTGAGCGACGACCTGCTCACCGCAGGGCTGGGCAAGACCGGCCTGGGCGCGGCGGCGGCCCCAGCGACCTCGGCCACGCCCACCGCAGCCGAACTGCGCCGGCTGGCGATCTGGAGCAGCTACCGCGCCATCGTCGACGCCACCACCGCCGGCGGTTACGGCGTGTTCTACGGCCCGAACGTGAGCGCACAGGGCGTGGTCGGTAGCGGCGAAGGCCTGATCGCCGGCACCGAAACCCTGGCTTACAGCGATGACGGCACAGGCCGCCAGAACGTGGTGCTGATGGTGCAGGTGCCGGCCGGCTTCGACCCTAAGGCGCCCTGCATCATCACCGCCACCTCGTCCGGCTCACGCGGCGTCTATGGCGCTATCTCCACCGGCGAGTGGGGTTTGAAGCGGGGCTGCGCGGTGGCCTACACAGACAAAGGCACGGGCGGCGCGCCGCATGACTTGTCCGACGACAGCGTGGCCTTGATCGACGGCACGCGCAGCAGTGCCGCCGCAGCGGGCACAACGGCACATTTCAAGGCGGTGTTGACAGATGCAGAGCGCGCGGCAGTCAACGCCGCCACGCCGAACCGGTTCGCCTTCAAGCACGCGCACTCGCAGCGCAACCCCGAGAAAGACTGGGGCCGCAGCACGCTGCAGGCGGTGGAAATGGCTTTCTGGCTGCTCAACGAGCAGTTCAGTCCGACCTTCAACAACGGTGTGCGGCAACGGCTGATCACGCCGGCCAACACCATCGTCATCGCCTCCAGCGTGTCCAACGGCGGTGGCGCGGCCTTGGCCGCCGCCGAGCAGGACAGCGCCGGATTGATTGACGGCGTGGCCGTGGCCGAGCCGGCGGTGGAACTGCCGGCGGCGCCGGGGGTGGTCATCAAGCGCGGCGCGACCACGGTGGCCACGGTGGGCAAGACGCTCTACGAGTTCACCAGCCTGGCCAACCTGTACCAGAGTTGCGCCGCGCTGGCGCCAGCGGCCGCGGCCGGCCCTGGGTCGGCCTATGTGGTGGCTGCCTGGGCCGGCAATCGCTGCGCCTCGCTCAAGGCCAAGGGCCTGCTGACGGCCAGCACGCTGTCTGAGCAGGCCTTGGAGGCACTGGCCAAGCTGCGTGAGCAGGGCTGGGAGGCCGAATCGGACGTGCTGCATGCCTCGCATGCCGCGTTCGAGATCGCGCCCGCGGTCACGATCACCTTTGCCAACGCACTGGCCCGCGCCAGCGTCAAGGACGCACTGTGCGGCTACAGCTTCGGTGCCACCACGGCCCAGGGCCTGCCCACCGCGCTGACGGCCGGCTTGCCGACGATGGCTGCCACCGGCAACGGCGTGCCGCCCTCGTCCGGCGTGCAGCTGATCAACAACCGCAGCCCCGGCGCGGCGCTGCGCGACCTGTTCTCGTTCTCGCCCAGCACCTTGTCGCAGGATTTCAACCTCGACGGCGCAATCTGCCTGCGCAACCTGCTCAGCGGCAGCGACGCACCGGCCAAGGCGCTGCAGGCCGGGCTGGACGAAACCCGGCGCAACGGCAAACTGGGTGGCCGGCCGACGGTAATCGTGCATGGCCGCTCCGATGCGCTGCTGCCGGTGAACCACACCTCGCGCCCCTACACGGCCCTGAGCAAGCTGGCCGACGGCGCGGCCAGCCAGCTGAGCTACATC
>JBBRVT010000678.1:0-2052 GCA_038246615.1 Burkholderiales bacterium | reverse complement strand
TATGTGGTGGACGATTCTGCGGTGGTGCGCCAGACGGTGGCCCACCTGCTGCAAGGCGACGCCGAGATCGAGTTGATGGGCAGTGCGCCCAACCCGCTGATCGCCGGGCCGGTGATCCGCAAGACGCCGCCCGACGTGCTGCTGCTCGACATCGAGATGCCGGGCATGGACGGGCTGACCTTTCTGCGCCAGATCATGGAGACCTCGCCAATTCCGACGGTGATCTGCTCCACGCTGACCACCGGCGGCAGCCAGATGGCGCTCGAAGCGCTGGCGGCTGGCGCCGTGGCGGTGGTCTCCAAGCCGCGGCTGGGGCTCAAGCAGTTTCTCGAGGAGTCGCGGCGCGAGTTGGTGTCGACCTTGAAGTCGGCGGCGCGCTCGCGGCCACGCGCCGGCATGGCCGCGCGTGCGGCCTCCGCCCCGGTGGCGGGCGCACGGCCCGCGCCGCCGCGACCGGCTGTGGCAGGCCTGCACGCGCTGTCGGTCAACAAGCCGGTGGTGATCGGCAGTTCAACCGGCGGTTGCCAAGCGCTGGAGCTGATCCTCACCGCGCTGCCGGCCGACAGTCCGGGCATCGCCATCGTGCAGCACATGCCGGAGAAGTTCACTGCCATGTACGCGCAGCGGCTGAACGGTATCTGCGCGGTCAACGTGCGCGAGGCCAGGGACGGCGACCGGCTCGAACGCGGCGTGGTGCTGATCGCCCCGGGTGGCAAGCACATGCAGTTGCGCAAGGGCGGAGGCCAGTACTTCGCGGTGGTGGCCGACGGCCCGCCGGTGAACCGCCACAAGCCCAGCGTCGACGTACTGTTCCGCAGCGTGGCCGAATGCACCAGCGGCGACGTGCTGGCCATCATGCTCACCGGCATGGGCGACGACGGCGCGCGCGGCATGAAGCAGTTGCACGACGGTGGCGCCCGCACCTTGGCGCAGGACGAGGCCAGCTGCGTGGTCTTCGGCATGCCCAAGGAAGCCATCAAGCTCGGCGCGGTGGATCAGGTGCTGCCGCTGGACCGCATGGCCGGCGCCATCCTGCAATTCGACGCCCGTGGTTAAGCATGCGCAGGGCGGCGAAGTGTGGGCCAACGCAACAAGCTGTTGGCGTCGGTTCCGTGCGGCCCCGGCGGCGAGCAAGGGGCTGGTGTCAGTCGCGCATGCCGCCCAGTCAACGCGTGACAGACGTCAATAAGGTCCCATGGAAAGTGTCGAACAGGTAGCGCTGGTTGACGTGTAAGACCTCGTGCTGATCGGCGAGGCCTTGCCTTTCCGGGTGCTCGACTGCCACGCCCGAATGCTGCTGAACAAAGGGCACTGGGCCGTGCCGGCGTGCAGGATGCGCTGTGGCTGAACATCGTGCAGACCCACCATGAAAGTCCCGATGGCAGCGGCTACCCGGCTGGCGCCGCCGCCATCTGCGACGAAGCGCAACTGCTTCGGCTGGCCGACGTCTTCATGGCCAAGGTCAGCCCGCGTGCGATTCGCGCCGCGATGGCACCGAACACGGCCACGCGGCAGCTGTTCCAGCAGCACGGCAGCGCACCCCTGGGCATAGCGGTGATCCGTTCGATTGGCGTGTATCCGCCGGGCAGCCTGGTGCTGCTGAAGTCCGGCGAGGTGGCCGTGGACACTGCCGATGTTCCAGTTCGACTTGCGCGCCGGTGCCCAGCGGCCGGCTACGCCCGCCTTGTTGTCCGAACTCAGGGCGGTGTTCGACGACATCGAACTGGCACTCTGGTTTGTGACACCCAACACCTGGCTGGTGGGCGCCAGGCCAGCACTGGCGATGCTGACTGACCCGTAGTGCGTGCTGCTGGCGGCGCGTGCCGAGCGCTTCGCAGCACACGGCGCTTGACCGTGGGCCGGTCGCGTCGGCAGTGTGAAGCGGACGTCACCGCCCCGACGATGGGCGCACCAGGGGAAATCGACAGGCCCGAAACCATCGCAGTCATCCTGCCGGCGCTGGGGGTGCCGGACTGGCTCAGCGCCTGCACCATGGCCGGGTTGTTTTCACGCTGCGATTAAACGGGCCGGGCGCTGCTGCGAGCGGCAGGC
>JBBRVT010000677.1:0-2055 GCA_038246615.1 Burkholderiales bacterium | reverse complement strand
TCGGTCGGGCCGGCGGGCAGCGGCGCGGTCACCTCGCAGCGGATGCCGCGCTGCCCGCTTGCCAGCCAGCGCACCTGGCCGCCCAGCAGCTTCACCCGCTTGCGCACGCCGCCCAGGCCCAGGCCATGGGCCCAGCGCTCGGGCGCCTGGCCGATGCCGTCGTCGCAGACCAGCACCACCAGCCGGCCGCTGTCCAGGTGCACGCCGATCTCCACCTGGCTGGCCTGGGCATGGGCGATGATGTTGTTGACCAGCTCACGCAGCACCCGCGTCAGGCCCGACCACTGCATTGCCGACAGGGTGAGGTCGTGGTCGGTCGAGAAGCTCCATTGCAGGCTGCAGCCGGCCGCGTTCAGCCGCTGGGTGATGTCGGCCTTCCATTCGGCGGCGGCATGCGACAGGCGCTGGTTGCCCGCCGCCAGCCCGCGCGTCAGCGTCTTCAGGTCTTGCAGCGTATGGCGGATGTACTCCTCGATCTCCTCGTTCGGCGCCTTGTACATCAGCGTCAGCAGCCGCGCGCCGATGTCGTCGTGCAGATCCTGTGCGATGCGGGCGCGCTCCTCGACGCGGCCCTGCTCCACCGCGCGGTCATAGGCCACGGCGCTACCCAGCTGCTCCAGCAGGCGCCCGCACAGCTGGGCGTCGGCCTGGGTGAACAGCCGGCGGCCCTGCTGCGCATGGCGCAGCACCAGCGCGCCGGCGCCCTGGCCGTCGAGCTGCGGCACCGGCACCACCAGCGTCGAGCCATCGGCCGCCACCCGCACCTGCGAGGCGGCGCGCTGGGTGCGCGCCACCTCGATCGGGTCGAACACCTCGCGCAGCAGGCGGGCGAGCTGCTGCGCCGCCTGCCCGGGCGACTGCTCCAGCGCGCGCGCGGTGCGGTAGACATTGTCGAACATGCGCTCGGCGCTGCGCGGGCCCGGCCCGGCCAGCTGCTGCAGCAGCCAGGGCCGCGCCGCCACGCAGACGCCCAGCGACACCAGCAACGCCAGACCCAGGGCCGCCAGCGGATGCAGGCCGAAGATCGCCAGGAACAGCAGGGTGAGCGACGCCGCCACCGTGCTGACGCCCGCCAGCAGGGCGAACTCGCGCAGCAGCTGGCGCGAGCGCGACAGGAAGGGCGCCAGCATCAGCAGCGAGGCCAGGAACACCGACCAGGCCAGCGAGCTGAGCGTGGCCAGGTGGTAGGGCGCAGCACCGTCGCCTTGCACGGTGCCGCCGGCCAGCGCCATCGCCAGGCTCAGCAGCAGCAGGGTGCCGGTACCGGCCAGCACCAGGCGTTGCAGCAGCCGCGCCAGCGGGTGGCGCGGCTGGCCGCGGCGCCGGCGCAGCAGCAGCATGGCCAGCCCGCCCGCCGCCAGCAGCATGCCCTGGGCCCACCACCACAGGCCCGGCGGCATGGCCAGCAACAGCCAGGCCAGGCCCGAGGCCGCTGCGGCCCAGGCCAGCACGGCGGCCGGCGTTGCGGCTGGATGGCGGTGCGGGTAGAGCAGCAGCACATGCACCAGGGCGGCGGCGGTCACCAGGTCGACGGCCAGCCGCCAGGACAGATCAGCCTGTTCCAGCCCGGCCGGCGCGCCCAGGCCGGTCAGGCTGCCGGCGCTGATCAGCAGCAGGTTCAGGCCCTGCGCCACCGCCAGCACCAGATAGACCAGGGCGGCCTGGCCAGGTTGGTCCAGGATTGCCACCGCCGCCGCCAGATAGAGCGCCAGCGCCAGCGCACACACCGCCCACACCCCGGCCCCCAGCCCGCCCAGGCCGCGCGGGCGCGGCACGATGGCCAGCTGCAGCCCGCCGTCGAACTGCGCCGTCACCGCAGCCTGGCGCAGGGCCTGGCCAAGCAGCACCCGGTGCGCCAGCAGCGCAGCGCGCGCCGTGTCGTCGGCCACCCAGCGTGGTGAATGCGGCAACAGAGCGGCGCTGGCCAGGATGCGGCGGCCGTCGGCCAGCACCAGGGCCTGCAGCGCCTGCCCGATGGCGGGCTGCAGCGCCGGGTCGGAGCTGGCCATCAGCACGATGCGCCCGCCGCTGGCGGCCTGCAGCACCAGAGGCAGG
>JBBRVT010000676.1:0-2061 GCA_038246615.1 Burkholderiales bacterium | reverse complement strand
GCAGCCCTTGGCGCAGGCCGTCGTTCAGCGCCTGCTTGAAGGAGGTGTCGCGTTCGCGCATGGCTTTCTTCAGCAAAGCCTGCACGTCGGGGTCGAGGGTGACAGTGGTGCGCATCGCATCATGATAGCAAGTCGGTTGCTATCATGATGCCGGCCGTGGCGACCCAGCACAAGGAGCCCACGGCTGCCGATGTGGCTGAACCTGTGGCTTTGAGTGAGGTCGGCAACACCAGCGAATGTGTGCGTGACCTGAACCTCGAAAACCAGGGCGCGAAGCGCATCCCGCAGGCGCGGGCTCTTGGGGCCAGCCATGAGCCGCCGCCGCCGACTTCGCAGTTCAGAGATGCCGTTGACATCATGATGCAGACCGCATCATGATGCGACATGCGCACCACCATCGACCTTCCCGACGACCTGCACCGGATCGTCACGTCGCTCGCCGCCCACACGCGGCGCAGCCTCAGCAGCGCCGCTGTGGAGTTGATGCGCCGCGGCTTGATGCAGCCTGGCGTCGGGGCAGACCAGTCCACGGTCCGACTTCACGCCGGCAGCGGCCTGCCCGTGGTGCATCTGGCACGACCGGTGAGCTCCGAGGATGTGTCGGCGCTGGAAGACGAGGCGTGAGCCCTGCCCGGTCGGTGCAGCCTGGCGCGCGGCCAGCGGCGGCCGCACCCAACCCAGCAGACCTGGCCGTGTGCCTGCTCGACGGCAACGTGCTGGTGGCGCTGGTGATCGACAGCCATCTGCACCATGCTGCGGCGCAGGCCTGGTTTTGCGCCAGTGCGGCGCCTTTCGCCACCTGTCCGATCACCCAGGGCACGCTGCTGCGCCTGCTGATGCGCCTGGCTGGCATGGACGCCGGCGCGGCGACGCGGGTGCTGTCGGCTCTGGTGGCCCACCCCCGCCACCGGTTCTGGCCCGACACCATCGGCTATGCCGCAGTCGACCTGGTCGGCGTGATCGGGCACCGGCAGGTGACCGACGCCTACCTGGCGGCCTTGGCCCGGCACCACACCGGCCGCCTGGTCACCTTCGACGGCGGGTTGGCGGCGCTGCACAGCGATGTGGCGCTGGGCTTGACGGGCTGACACCGGGTAAATAGCCGCAGGCGGATCGGCTGGCCTGCCGGTGCGCAGCCCTGTGCATCGGCGTGGCCGGCCCCACCGCAGCCGCCGAACCGCCCCGCATGGGCGAGATCCGGGATCAGAGCGCCACGTCGTCACCCGGGTCGGCCGCCAGTGCGCGCTGCACCCGCTCCCGCGTCAGCGGCGCGGCAAAGGTGCTGATGAAGGCGTACACATAGTCGCGCTGGTAGCTGCCGCGGCGGATGGCCAGGCGGGTCATGTTGGCGGCAAACAGGTGGCGTGCGTCGATGGCGCGCAGCAGGGTGTCGCGCGCATCGTCGAAGGCGATGGCCGCGACGATGCCCACGCCCATGCCCAGCTCCACATAGGTCTTGATCACGTCGGCGTCCATCGCCTCCAGCACGATCTGCGGCGCCAGCCCGGCCTTGCCGAAAGCGTCGTCGATGTGTGACCGGCCGGTGTAGCCGCTCTCATAAGTGATCAGCGGAAACTCGCCCAGGCGCTGCAGCGTCAGCGGCCGGCCGGCTGCTGCCTCGTCGGCCAGCACATGGCCGGGCGGCACCACCACGCTGTGGGTCCAGCGGTAGCAGGGCAGGGCCAGCAGTTCGCCGTATTGCGCCAGCGCCTCGGTGGCGATGCCGATGTCGGCGTCGCCGTCGATCAGCATGCGCGCCACCTGCTGCGGTGAGCCCTGGTGCAGGTGCAGCTGCACCAGCGGGTGCTGCACGCGGAAATCGCGCACCGCAGCCGGCAGCGCATAACGTGCCTGCGAATGGGTTGCGGCGATGCGCAGCGCGCCTTGGCCGCTGCTGGCGTAGTCGGCCCCTGCGCGCTGCAGGTTGCCAGCCTCTTGCAGCAGCCGCAGGACGATGGGCAGCACGGCCTCGCCCGGCGGCGTCAGGCCGGTGAGGCGCTTGCCGGCGCGCACGAAGATGGCGATGCCCAGCTCGTCTTCCAGCTCGCGGATCTGCCGGCT
>JBBRVT010000675.1:0-2065 GCA_038246615.1 Burkholderiales bacterium | reverse complement strand
GCGCCCGGTGATGTGTGTCACCTCACGCGGGCTGCGGTGCTCGATCGGGATCTCGGCCACGCCGTCCTGCACCGTGCGGTCCAGCGTGGACAGCGGCAGCGCCACATAGAACGGCAGGCCGTTGTCGCGTGCGGCCAGCGCCTTCAGGTAGGTGCCGATCTTGTTGCAGACGTCGCCGCGCGCGGTCACCCGGTCGGCGCCGACGATGACCACGTCGACCCTGCCGTGCTGCATCAAGTGGCCGCCGGTGTTGTCGGCGACCACCGTGTGCGCCACGCCGCGCTGGCCCAGCTCCCAGGCGGTGAGGCTGGCGCCCTGGTTGCGCGGGCGGGTCTCGTCCACCCACACATGCAGCGCCAGCCCGGCGGCCTGTGCGGCATAGACCGGCGCCAGGGCGGTGCCCCAGTCGACCGTGGCGAGCGCGCCGGCGTTGCAGTGCGTCAGCAGGTTCAACGGCCGGCCCGGGTGCTGCGCGGCCAGTGCCTGCAGCAGGCCCAGCCCATGGCGGCCGATGGCGGCGTTGGTGGCCACGTCTTCATCCGCCAGCGCGCCGGCCAGTTGCCAGGCCGCTGCGGCGCGCCCGGCCACCGGCAGCGGCAGCAGTGCGGTGTGCAGGCGCTGCGTCGCCCAGGCCAGGTTCACTGCGGTGGGGCGTGCGCTGTCCAGCCAGGCGCGGGTGGCCGCCAGGCTGGCGTCATCGGCGGCCACGCGGCACTGCAGGGCCATGCCGTAGGCGGCGGTTGCACCGATCAGCGGCGCCCCACGCACCCACATGTCGACGATGGCGGTGCGCACCGCAGCCACGCTGTCCAGCCGCTGCACCACCAGCCGGTGCGGCAGCTGACGCTGGTCGATCACCAGCACTGCACCGCCTTCGGGCGCCGGCCAAAGGCTGCGCGTCTGCGGCGCGGGCCCGGTCACAGCACGCGCCCGGCCACGCTGCGCAGGCGCTCCACCGCAGCGGCGTCGCGCGCGGCGGGCGCGGTGATCAGCGCATGGTCCAGCGCCCGGCGGCAGCTGCAGCCGGGGCCGTGGTCGTCATGGGTGACGGCGCCGGCCGCCTGCGCGACCAGGCTGCGGCCGATGTCGGCATTGCGCAGCAGCACCGCGACGATGGCCTCGACCGTCACGTTGTCATGCTGCGGGTGCCAGCAGTCGAAGTCGGTCACCATCGCCACGGTGGCATAGCAAAGCTCGGCCTCGCGTGCCAGCTTGGCCTCGGGCATGTTGGTCATGCCGATCACGTCGCAGTTCCAGCTGCGGTACAGGCGCGATTCGGCCAGCGTGCTGAACTGCGGGCCTTCCATCGCCAGGTAAGTGCCGCCGCGCACATGCGGCACGCCCAGGCTGGCCAGGGCCGCCTGCAGATGGTCGCCCAGGCGCGGGCACACCGGGTGCGCCATCGACACATGCGCCACGCAGCCGGCGCCGAAGAAGCTCTTCTCGCGCGCAAACGTGCGGTCGATGAACTGGTCGACGATGACGAAGCTGCCCGGTGGCAGGTCGGCCCGCAGGCCGCCCACCGCGCTGAGCGACAGCACATCGGTGGCGCCCAGCTGCTTGATTGCGGCGATGTTGGCGCGGTAGTTCAGGTCCGACGGGCCCAGCCGGTGGCCGCGGCCGTGGCGCGGCAGGAAGGCCAGCCGCGCCGGGCCGGCAGGCGTGGCCAGCGTGCCGGTGAAGATCTGGTCGGACGGCGCGCCCCAGGGCGTGTCCACCGTCACCCAGGCGGTGTCGGCCAGGCCGGGCAGTTCATAGAGGCCACTGCCGCCGATGATGGCCAGCAGGCCGTTGGGGGCGGGGGGCGGGCTGGGCTGACCGGGACTGGGCATGGTGCTGAGCGGGTGTTGCGTTGGACGTTGCGGGGCGGGTGGTGCCGGGCGGTCGGATTCTGCCCGTGCCGGCAGCGGTGGGTCAGAGGCTCAACGACGAGCGGGTGCCTTCTGGTGTGATGAGCAGGCATGATCGCACGACTCTCAGCCTCTCACACAGGCATGCCGGTCAGCCGTGCGGCGTGGGCACGCTGCGCCACCTCGCGCGCCGGCAGGGCTTTCAAGCGGTGGTC
>JBBRVT010000674.1:0-2066 GCA_038246615.1 Burkholderiales bacterium | reverse complement strand
GGGGGATGGAAGACCTGGCCTTCCGCTTCCTGCAGCCGGCCGACTACAAGCGCCTGGCCCAGGCCCTGGCCGAGAAGCGGGTGCAACGCGAGACCGGCATCGAGGCCGCGCGCTACCAGCTGCAGACCGAACTGGCCGCCGCCGGCATCAGCGCGCAGGTGCAGGGCCGGCCCAAGCACCTCTACAGCATCTGGAAGAAGATGCAGGGCAAGGGCCTGACGCTGGACCGGGTGTTCGACCTGCGCGCGCTGCGCGTGATCGTGGCCGATGTGCCGGCCTGTTATGCGGCGCTGTCGCGGGTGCATGAATGCCACCGGCCGGTGCCCGGTGAATACGACGACTACATCGCCCGGCCCAAGGCCAACGGCTACCAGAGCCTGCACACCGTGGTGCTGTTCGACGAGCCGCGCCTGGATGGACAAGACGGCGACACCGGCCGGCCGGTGGAGGTGCAAATCCGCACAGCGGCCATGCATGAGCATGCCGAGCATGGTGTGGCCGCGCACTGGGCTTACAAGGAAGCCGGTGCCAAGGGCTATGCCGGCGTGCTGGCGGCCGGTGAATTCGAGGAGCGGGTGGCCGAGGCGCGCAAGGCGGTGCTGCGCCAGTTGCTGGCCTGGGAGCGTGACTTCGCTGGTCAGGGCGGCCAGGCTGGCGACGGCCCGGCGGGCGACAGCACCGGCCCGTCGTTCGACGACCGCATCTATGTCTTCACGCCGCAGGCCACGGTGATCGAGCTGGGCGCCGGCGCCACGCCGATCGATTTCGCTTACGTGCTGCACACCGACCTGGGCCACCGCTGCCGCGGCGCCCGGGTCGACGGCGTGATGGTGCCGCTGCACACGCCGCTGGCCAACGGCCAGACGGTGGAGGTGGTGGCGGCCAAGGAGGGCGGGCCGTCGCTGGACTGGTTGAATGCCGAGCTGGGCTACATCCGCAGCCCGCGCAGCAAGGCCAAGGTGCGGGCCTGGTTCAATGCCCAGGCGATGCAGGGCACCATCGCCCGCGGCCGCGAGCTGGTGGAAAAGCTGCTGCAGCGCGAGGGCCGCACGGCGATCAAGCTCGATGATCTGGCCGCGCAGCTGGGCTTCAAGGGTGCCGATGCGTTGTTCGAGGTGGTGGGCAAGGACGAGTTCTCGCTGCGCAACATCGAGCTGCTGCTGCGCCCGGCCGCGCCTGCGCCGGCCCAGGACGAGGGCATCCACCTCAAGCGCACCCGCGCCACCGAGGGCGGCGTGCTGGTGGTGGGGGTGGAATCGCTGCTCACCCAGCTGGCGCGCTGCTGCCGGCCGGTGCCGCCGGACGCCATCGGCGGCTACGTGACGCGCGGCAAGGGCGTGGCCATCCACCGCACGGCCTGCCCCAACTTCCGCCACATGGCCGAGCGTACGCCTGAGCGGGTGATCGCCGTGGCCTGGGGCGCCGCCGGCCAGGACGCGGCCTACCCGGTGGACGTGGTGGTCGAGGCGGCCGACCGCTCGGGCCTGCTGCGCGACATCAGCGAGGTGTTCGCCAAGGACAAGGTCAACGTGACCGGGGTACACACCCAGTCTGTGAAAGGCCCGGGCGGCGGCACGGCCTACATGACCTTCACAGTGGAGCTGGCCGACGCCACCCGGTTGGGCGCGGTGCTGCGCGCGGTGGCACAAGTGCCGGGCATCCGTCACGCCCGGCGGCGCTGAGGCGGCTGCGGGCACATGCTATAGTTTTTTGATGCGCAGGCGCGTAGCTCAGCTGGTTAGAGCACCACCTTGACATGGTGGGGGTCGTTGGTTCGAGTCCAATCGCGCCTACCAAATTCGGTAGGGAAATCAAGCACTTGGCGGAAACGCCAGGTGCTTTTTTCTCGGCGGTACGAAAAAAGTACGAAAAAGTGGATGTCGCTTCGACTCCAAGCGCTGCGCCTTGGGCGCGGCGAGTAGTTGCCGGGGCTCGCCTTTGATGCCGTCTGAATCAGAGGCGACGGCATGGCCCGGGGCGACGACGGTTCTGTGCCCTCGGTCCAGATTAGGACTGTCCCGAACCTGTCAGCGCCGGCGTGAAATTGCATGATTTCAGACGGTCTG
>JBBRVT010000673.1:0-2066 GCA_038246615.1 Burkholderiales bacterium | reverse complement strand
GCCGTTGACGACATTCAGGCCGGGGAACACGCGGCGGTGAATCGTGCCGGCGTCGAGCGCGCCATCGGCCACGCGTCCCAGGCTGGCGATCTCGCCGCGGATCACCAGGTCCTTGTGCGCCCACAGCGTGACCCTGGCCTCGGGGATGTAGTGGCGCAACAGCGCCAGTGCGCCGGGCACATGGCCGATGTCGCCGATGTTGTTGGTGTTCCAGGCATTGCGCCACAGGATGTGTGGTGCTTTCCTCTTCTTGCCTGTCGTGCCGGACTTGGCCGCCAGCGCGGCGGCCGGGCTCAGCACGGTGCCGATAGTGCAGCCCGCGCCGAGCATCTGGATGATCTCTCTGCGGTGCATCAGAGGTCCTTCGCTCAGTCCGGCGGTCAGGGTTTGGCGGGCCGGGCGGGGTTGGGGGCAGCAGCCTCGCCAGCCCGGGCCTTGCGTTTGAAGTACTCGGCCAGTACATGGAATGCCAGCTTGCGTTGGCCGGTCTCGGAGACCACGCCCTTGCGGTTCCAGCCGTTCTGGAACACCGGATGCTCACGCCGCGGCGACTGGAAATCCTTCAATATCCACGGTGAAATTCCGCGCAGGAAGCTGATGTTGTCAGCCATCTTCAGCGTGTTCGTATAGAACTGGGCCTGAAACTCTTCTGAATACTTTGGCTTGGTGTCGGGCTCGTGGTAGCCGGCCTTGGCATCGGCACCGAACTCCGACAGCACCATCGGCTTGCCGTGCAGGTTGCTCCAGGTCATCGTGGTGATGTCGTCGAGCGTGTCGTCGCCGTACCAGCCGGTGTAGGTGTTGATGGCCAGCATGTCGAGCTTGGCCGCCAGCGGGTCGGTGATCTTGGCCTGCAAGTTCTTGCCACCCTCGCGTTTCTTGTCGGCCCACAGCGCGGCGCTGACCAGGCGGGTGGGGTCGAGGGCGCGGGTGTCGTCGGCCAGCACGCTGTGGAAGTGCAGGCGCTCGGCTGTGCCCGGCGTCTCGTTGCCGACGCTCCAGACGAAGACCGATGCGCGGTTGCGGTCGCGCAGGATGTTCTCGGCCATCATCTTGCGGGCGGTCAGCAGGGCCTTGGGGCTCTTGAAGTCGACCGACCAATAGACCGGAATCTCGCTCCACACCAGCAGGCCCATCTCGTCGGCCATGCGCACCGTCAGTTCGGAGTGCGGGTAGTGGGACAGGCGCACATAGTTGCCATTCAGGCCGTACTTGATTTCGGACAGCAGCGCGCGCGCGGCTTGCGGTGTGATGATGCGGCCCGGCGTCGGGCCGAACTCTTCTTCGTGCATGCTGATTCCGCGCAGGAAGATCGGCTTGCCGTTGAGCAAGATGTCCTCGCCCACTACCTTGATGGTGCGAAAGCCGATACGGTCGGTCAGGCGGTCGTCGCCTGCCTGCACCATCACCTCGTAGAGCTTGGGCGACTCCGGCGACCAACGCTGCAGACCTGCTGGGGCCTTGACCGTGAAGCGCGCTTGCCCAGCCGCATCGGAGCTGGCCGTCAGCTTCACGCCCAATTCGGCGATGTTCAGCGTCACCGGCTGATTGGCGGCAGCCGGACCATCGAGCTTGACACTGGCGCTGATGCTGCCGTCGTCATTCAGGCTCATGTGCTGGTCGTCAATGTAGGTCTTGGACGTGTAGATCAGGTGCGTAGGGCGGGTGATGCCGCCATAGAGCTCCCAGTCGGTGAAGGTGGGCGGAATGCTCTCATCGGTGCGCGTCGAGTCGACGCCGACGGTGATCTGGTTCTCGCCCTTGCGCAGCACAGGGGTGACTTCAAAGGTGAATGGGGTGAAGCCACCTTCGTGTTTGCCGACAAACTTGCCGTTCAGGTAGACCGAGGCCTTGTAGTTGACGGCTTCGAAGCGCAGGAAGGCGCGTTGGGTGTGGCTGTCCTTGCCCAGATCTCGCGCCTGGAAAGTGCGCTGGTACCAAATCAGCCCGTCGTAGAAACGAAGCTCGGTGTTAGGCATGTTCCACGAGCCTGGCAGCGTGACGCGCGGGGCGCGTTGCATGTCGTACTCGAAGAAGATGTTGGGATTGGCCTTCTCTTCGGCCTG
>JBBRVT010000672.1:0-2074 GCA_038246615.1 Burkholderiales bacterium | reverse complement strand
CGAGTTCCAGGCCATGTTGGCCATGAAGATCATCAGCGTGTCGATCGGATACGGGTCGCCGCGCCAGGCGTTGGTGATGACGTTGTGCATCAGCCCATGGGCCGACAACGGGTGCTCCCAGGAGAAGCCCTTGTCGATGCGTACCGGCTCACCATGCTCGTCGACGAACAGATCATCCGGGCCTTCGGGCCAGCCCAGCGGCGCGCCGTTCAGCGGCGTGTCGGGCTGCACCGCCGAAGGGCTCTTGGGCGGCCGCGCGTTGGGCGGCACGGCACGCGGGTACGGCGCCTTGTGACGGAAGCCGCCGGGCCGATCTATGGTGCCCAGCAGGCTCATCAGGATGGCCAGCGTGCGAATGGTGTGGAAACCATTGCTGTGCGCCGCCAGCCCGCGCATGGCATGGAAGGCCACCGGGTTGCCGGTGACCGAATCGTGCTTCATGCCCCACGAATCGGTCCAGGCGATCGGCAGCTCGATGGTCTGGTCACGCGCGGTGATGCCCATCTCATGGGCCAGGCGCCGGATGGTGGCCGCCGGGATGCCGGTGATGCCGGCGGCCCAGTCCGGCGTGTAGGGCTTGACGCGCTCTTCCAGCAGCTGAAAGGCCGGCACTGCGGGCGTACCGTCGGGCAGCTGGAAGCGGCCCAGCAGCGCTGGATCGGCGCCGTCGGCGTGGTCGGCTACGGCGGTCTGCGTGTGGCGGTCCCACCACCAGAAGTTGGCCGGGCGCAACGGGTTGACGATGTCGCCCTCGGCATTGCGCAGCATCAGGCCGAAGTCGTCGCTAGCCACGTCCTGGTTCACCAGTTGGCCGGCATTGGTGTAGCGGGCCAGGAAGTCGCGGTCGTAGAGGCCGAGCTTGATGATCTCGTGCACCAGGGCCAGCAGCAGCGCGCCGTCGGTGCCGGGCTTGATCGGCACCCATTCGTCGGCGATGGCCGAGTAGCCACTGCGCACCGGGTTGATCGAGATGAAGCGCCCGCCCTGGCGTTTGAACTTGCTCAGTGCCACCTTCATCGGGTTGCTGTGGTGGTCTTCGGCGGTGCCGATCATCACGAACAGCTTGGCGCGATCCAGGTCAGGCCCGCCAAACTCCCAGAAGCTGCCGCCGATGGTGTAGATCATGCCCGCGGCCATGTTGACCGAGCAAAAGCCACCATGCGCCGCGTAGTTGGGGGTGCCGAACTGGCGCGCGAACAGCCCGGTCAGCGCCTGCATCTGGTCGCGGCCGGTGAACAGCGCGAACTTCTTGGGGTCGGTGGCGCGCAGGTGGCGCAGCCGATCCTCCAGCATCTTGAACGCCGTGTCCCAGTCGATGGCCACGAAGTCGTTGGCGCCGCGCTCGCTGCCCGGGCGGCGCATCAGCGGCTGCGTCAGGCGCGCCGGCGAGTACTGTTTCATGATGCCCGACGAGCCCTTGGCGCAGATCACGCCCTGGTTCAGCGGGTGCTCGGGGTTGCCGTCGATGTAGCGCACCTCGCCTTCACGCAGGTGCACGCGGATGCCGCAGCGGCAGGCGCACATGTAGCACGTGGTATTGCGGATCTCGGTGCTGGCGCCCGGTTGGGGCGTGGCGATGGGGTCGTGCAACGGTGTGGCTGGCATCGGTGGATTCTGGCTGGACAGCCGCGCTGGGCAGCCGAGTTGGTTTCTGAAAGCATTAGGCGCAAGCCGCAGGCGATGCGTCTATTCCCGGTACGGGTAATGCGGTGTAGCCCAAATGGGGGATGTTGCCGCAGCACCCGCGCGACACCGGCGCTGCACGCACGGGTAGTGCCTCATGACAAAACCCGTTTGTCTTGCTTCAATGGCGGCTTATATATAGCCACTGCGGCCCTCCGGCTGCGGCGTATGCTGCAAAGACGATGGCCTACCTTGTTGCCACCCCCATGTCCGCTGCCCCGCCGGTTGCCACCACGTTGCTGGCCGATCTGACGGCCGGCGTGTCAGGCGGCGGCGACCTGCCCTCGCTGTTGCAGCGCTTTCTGGCGCCGCTGGTGCGGCTGGCCGGCGCCCAGGGCGGCATGGTGCGGGTGCTGCAGCACGACGATCGCCTGCACCTGGCCGGTACGCT
>JBBRVT010000671.1:0-2086 GCA_038246615.1 Burkholderiales bacterium | reverse complement strand
TGGAGCGCCACCCAGGCCTTCCTGCGCCCGGTCCAGCACCGGCCGAACCTGCAGGTGTGGACCGGGGCGCAGGTCAGCCGGCTGATCACCGCGCGCGATGCGCAGGGTGTGCGCACCACCGGCGTGGAGGTGCTGCCGCGCAGCCAGGACAACCGGCTGGCCGGCGCCGCGCTGACTGCCCGCCTGGCCGACGACCACGGCAACGGCAGCGGCCGCCATGCGGTGGTGATGGCCGCCGGCGCGGTGGGCACGCCGCAGATCCTGCAGCTGTCGGGCATCGGCCCCGGCGCGCTGCAGCAGCAGCATGGCATCTCGGTGGCGCACGACCTGCCCGGCGTCGGCGAGAACCTGCACGACCATCTGCAGATCCGCGCGGTCTTCGCCGTGCAGGGCGTGAAGACGCTGAACACCCTGGCCAGCAGCTGGTGGGGCAAGGGCCTGATCGGGCTGGAATACCTGCTGCGCCGCAGCGGGCCGATGGGCATGGCGCCGTCGCAGCTGGGCTGCTTCACCCGCTCGGCGCCCGGCTTCGCCTGGCCCAATGTCCGGTACCACGTGCAACCGTTGAGCCTGGACACCTTCGGCGAGCCGCTGCACCGCTACAACGCCTTCACCGCCAGCGTCTGCAACCTCAGCCCGACGTCGCGCGGCACGGTGCGCAGCACCAGCCCGCGGCCACGGGGCGCCGACGCTGATGATCGCCGAGCGCGCCGCGCACTGGCTGTTGATGCAGCAGCAGCAGCACGGCGGGTAAGTCCCGGCTGACAGCCGCGCGGGGGCTGCCTACATTTCGGGCACTCGGTGCTGTCTGCGGGGTGCCCCGATTGCAGGCACCAGGCGGCATGGCCCCGGGGGACCGAGGAGACACAGACGACTGCAGAACAGACACGTGGCAGGCCCGGCGCAACAACAACACACAGCGCCAGCACCGGCCGCCCCGATTGACCGCGCCAGGCCCGTGCCTGGCGTTTTTTTGCCCGCTGCCGCTGCGTTGTCAACCTTGCGCCGGAAAAGCGGTGCGACAGCGGCCGACATCGGCGCATCGCCGCTGGCGGCGGCGGCTAGTCTCAGCAGCGTCCGGTCCATCCCAACGCCGCCGCCGCGGCGCGCCGCCATGTCCATCGCTCCCCAACTGCGCTCGCTCGACATCGACATCCCGTCGACGCCGGACGCCCTGGTCAAGCTGTCGCTGCTGCTGGCCGAGGACGACGTCAACCAGCAGGCGGTGGCCGCACTGGTCGAGGCCGACATGGCCCTGGCCGCTGCGGTGATGAAGGCGGTGAACTCGTCGCTCTACGGCCTGGCCGGCCGGGTGCAGAGCGTGCAGCAGGCCGTCACCTACCTGGGCACGCGCGAGGTGGCCGGCATCACCTTCGAGATGGGCCTGCGTGCCGCGTTTCCGCCGGCGCCCGAGCTGGAACCGATCTGGCAGCGCGCCACCCACCGCGGCCTGCTGATGGGGCGGCTGGCCGCCGCGCTGGGGCTGGACGCCTGGGCTGCACACTCGGCCGGGCTGTTCGAGGAATGCGGCAAGGCGGTGCTGTTCCGCCATGCCACCGACCATTACCGCGCGATGCTGCGCGCCGCCCTCATCGACGCCGACCTGTGCCAGCTGGAGCACACCGGCTTCGGCGTCAGCCACGACGCGCTGGGCGCGGCGCTGTGTGAAAGCTGGGGCCTGGGCGCGGCTGCGGTGTTCAGCGTGCGCCACCATGTCACCGCCCAGGGCCTGCTGGAACTGCCGGGCGCACCGGCGCGCAACAGCGTGCTGGCGCTGTCGGTCATCGCCGCGGCCATCATCACCATGCCGCCTTCGATCGACGAGGTGGTGCCGCAGATCGCGCGGCAGGCCGGCCTGGACACCACCCTGGTGCTGCGCGCTGCGCGCAAGCTGGTCGATGACCTGCAGGCGTCGCGCAGCCACGGCCGCACTGCCTGAGTCCGGCCGCGCTGCCGGGTTCCCTGCACCGGCCTCGGGTGGTGCCCTGATCTCGAAACCCCGTCTGGGCAGGCCGGCTGCGTCGGGCTAGGCTCGGGGCTTCAGACAGCCGGCCGCACAGTGCCGTGAAGGGATCAGCATGCGTCA
>JBBRVT010000670.1:0-2087 GCA_038246615.1 Burkholderiales bacterium | reverse complement strand
GGTGGTCACCGCACCCCACGGTACGCGCGTGGCGCTGACCGCCACCGCCGACCGCGCCGGCACCGTGCGCACCGAAGTCACGCTGGACTGAGAGCCTGAGAGTCTTTCGTTCACGCCCGCTCATCACGCCAAAGTGCCCCCGCTCGTCGTTGCAAATGCTCGCCATAGCCCGGGCTATGGCTGCGCTTTGCGCCTAGATCGGGCGCCCTTTGACGCGATGTTCTGGCACGCCCGAAAAACTCTCAGGCTCTGAGGCGCGGCCTCGGCGCCGCGCCTGCACCCAGGCAAGGGCCACCAGCCCCGCCAGCATCAGCACCAGACTGGCCGGCTCGGGCACTGCCGGCAGTGGTGGCAACTGCGGCAACTGCGGTAACTGCGGTAACAGCGGTAGCGGTGGCACCGGCGGCAACAGCGGCAACAGCGGCAACAGCGGCGGTGCCAGGTTGCCTTGCGGCACGCGGATGGACACCGGCGACAGCGCCGGCGTCTGCCAGTCCCCGTCGGGCCTGGGCTGGTTGCCGTCTGCCGGCACCCGGCTGGCCAGGTCCTGCCATGTGGCTGCAGACGGCAATGCCTGGCCACCGGCAGGCTCGGCGGCCGCGCCGAGCGCGCTGCGCACCTGCTCCAGCGGCAAGGCTGCGCTATCGCCGCCAGGCGCCTGCGGCCCGGCACCGCTGCCGGCTGACTGGCCGGCCGACGGCCCGGCTTCCACGTTGGCGGCCGCCACCGGCGGCGGCTGCGTGCCAGCCGTCGCCGCCGCCAGGACGCGGATGCGGCTCACGTTGCGGCACACCGTGGGCACCAGGATGCAGTGGCCAGACTCGCAGTACACCAGCCCGCGCTCTTCGGCCTGCGCAGTCCAGCCGCTGCGGTCCACCGTGGCGCACACCTGGCCGTCGGCAAAGTGCATGTCGCGGATCTCGGCGCCATAGGCTTGCCGGCCGAGGATGCTGTCGCGCCGGATGCGCACCACCTCGTCGTAACTGCGCTGCGCCATGCGCCTGCGCAACGTGTCTCGCACCGTCGCCGGAATGTCCTGGTAGCGGTCGATCGCGGCCACCACGTCGCCCATGAAGGGCCGGTGACCAGGCGCATTCCAGTTGCAGGCGGCAACCGTTGCCGCTGGCTTCAACGCGCTGGCCGGCGTGGTTGTACCCAGGCAAAGGATCAAGACGGTGAACAGCGCGGCAAGCAGCCGTGGCATGGCAACCTTCGGTGCCCGCAGGGCCCGGACGACGGATGACAGCGCCCACACGGCATCACCATCCAGCCAACCAGCCACCAACTTGCGGGATTGACGGAAGGCGAGAATATAACTAGAGAAATGTGATTCGTGCTCAAGCGCTGCGGTTCAGCGCTTCCCGCGTGGCCTGCGCCACCGCCCGCGCGGCTGCAGCAAAGTCCGGCCCGGCCGAGGCGTACAGCACTGCCCGCGATGCATTGACGACGACCGGCCCGCTGCTGTGCAGCCCGTCTGCCCCGCGGCTGCCACGCCAGCCCGCGCGCACGGCGGCCTGTGCATCACCGCCCTGCGCGCCCACGCCGGGGATCAGCAGCGGCAGCGTGGGCGCCAACGCGCGCACCCGTTCGATCTCGGCCGGAAAGGTGGCGCCCACCACCAGGCCGAGCTGACCGTTGCGGTTCCACGGGCCGGCGGCCAGGCGGGCGATGTGCTCGTACAGCAGGCTGCCGTCGTCCAGCCGCTGCGCCTGCAGATCACTGCCGCCGGGGTTGCTGGTGCGGCACAGCAGGATCAGGCCCTTGCCGTCCCAGGCCATGAACGGCTCGATCGAGTCGAAGCCCATGAAAGGCGACAGCGTCACCGCGTCCGCCTGGTAACGCTCGAAGGCCTCACGCGCGTATTGCGCCGCAGTGCTGCCGATGTCGCCGCGCTTGGCGTCCAGGATCACCGGCACGCCGGGGGCCACCCGGTGGATGTGGGCGATCAGCCGCTCGAGCTGGTCTTCGGCCCGGTGGGCGGCAAAGTAGGCGATCTGCGGCTTGAAGGCGCAGGCCTGGGCATGGGTGGCATCGACGATGGCGGCGCAGAAGTCGAAGATGCGGGCCGCGTCGCCGCGCCAGGCGCC
>JBBRVT010000669.1:0-2104 GCA_038246615.1 Burkholderiales bacterium | reverse complement strand
TGCTGCGGGTGGTGGCAGCGCTCACCACCACGGGTAGAAGCTGCCCAGCCCGTCGGAGGCGCGGCCGCTGTAGGCGGGCGCACGCTTGTCGTTGAAGCTGGCCACGCCTTCCTTGCCGTCGTTGCGGCTGGTGTGCAGCATGGCCAGGGATTCGATGGCGTGGGCATCGCGCGGGTGCGGCAGCGCCGGGTTGCGCAGCAGCATCTGGCGCATCAGCGCGATGGACACGGCGCTGCGGCCGTCGATCCAGTGGTGCGCCAGCTTGTGGGCCTCGGCCAGCAATTGATCCGCCGGCAGCACCGCCTTGACCAGCCGGCCGGCCAGGGCTTGTTCGGGCGTGAGGATGTCGGCGCTGTAGACCCAGTCCATGGCCTGCTGCTGGCCCACGATGCGGGGCAGAAACCAGGTGCTGCAGGCCTCGGGCACGACACCGATGCGGCCGAACACGAAGCCGATGCGGGCCTTGTCGCTGGCCAGGCGCACGTCCATCGGCAAGGTCATGGTGGCGCCGATGCCGACTGCGGCGCCGTTGATCGCGGCGATCACCGGCTTCTTGCATTCATACACCGCCAGCGACACCCGCCCGCCGGTGTCGCGCACGCCCTGCATGATGGCGGGGTCGTCCCACAGCGTGTTCAGCTGGTCCAGGCTCGGGTCGAGCGCTTCGTCCAGGCCGAACACATTGCCGCCCACGCTCAGGTCCATGCCGGCACAGAAGGCCCGGCCGGCGCCGGTGACCACCACCGCGCCCACCGCGTCGTCCGCGCTGGCGCGGGTGTAGGCGTCGATCAGCTCATCAGCCATGGCGGTGGTGAAGGCGTTGAGCTGGGCCGGGCGGTTGAGGGTGATCGTCAACACGCGGTCGTCGATCTGCCAGGCGAGGGTGCTGTAGGCCATGGGTTTGTATTGCTGCGTTGGGGGTGGGTTAGGTCAGCGAGGATAGGCGGCGCCCGCGCGGGCCGGCCGTCACCTCAGGGACCGGGCCTGGCGCGGCGCCCTCGTCAGGCGATCAAACCACCTCGCCGCGCACCAGCCTCAGCACCGCGTCGGCAAACACCGCCGGCGCCTCCTGCGGCATGTTGTGGCCCACGCCGGGCACCACGCGGTGCTGCCTCGGGCCGCTGAAGCGGCGCGCATGCTGGGCTGCGGCGGCGGGCGGGCGCACGCCATCGTCGGCGCCGTCGAAGCTGAGCGTGGGCACGGTGATGGCCGGCAGCGCGGCCAGGCGGGCTTCGATGCCGGCCAGCGCCGGGTCACCCGCCACCAGGCCGAAGCGGTGGCGGTAGCTGTGGATCACCACATCGACAAAGTCGGGGTTGTCGAAGGCGGCGGCGCTGCGCGCAAAGGTGGCGTCGTCGAAGCGCCAGGTGGGCGACCACAGCCGCCACAGCAGGCGGCACACACCGCGCCGGTCCTTTGCAAGCCCGGCGCGGCCACGCTCGCTGTGGAAGTAGTACTGGTACCAGAGCCGCAGCTCGTTCTCGGCAGTGTCGGGCTCCATCGCCCGGGCGATGGCCTGGATGTTGTAGCTGTTGAAGCTGAGCAGCCCGGCGCAGCGCTCGGGCCACAGCGCCGCCACCACGCAGGCGGCGCGGCCGCCCCAGTCATAGCCGGCCAGCACCGCACGCGGGATGGCCAGCGCGTCCAGCAGCGCCAGCAGGTCGGCGCCCAGCGCCGCCTGCTCGCCAGAGCGCGGGGTGTCGGCGTGCAGGAAGCGCGTGGCGCCGAAGCCGCGCAGGCAGGGCACCACCACCCGGCAGCCCTGGGCGACCAGCCGAGGCACCACCTCGGCATAGGCGTCGATGTCATAGGGAAAGCCATGCATCAGCAACACCGGCGGGCTGTCTGTCGGACCTTCTGCCGGACCGGCGTCGATGTAGCCCACGTCCAGGCTGCCAGCCTGGATGCACTGCAGCGGCAGCGGCTCAGGCACGCGCATGGCTCAGAGCCTGAGAGTTTTTCGGGCGTGCCCGAGCAGCGCGTCAAAGGGCACCCGGTCTAGGCGCAAAGCGCAGCCATAGCCCGGGCTATGGCGAGCATTTGCAACGACGAGCGGGGGCACTTTGGCGTGATGAGCGGGCGTGAACGAAAGACTCTCAGGCTC
>JBBRVT010000668.1:0-2106 GCA_038246615.1 Burkholderiales bacterium | reverse complement strand
CTCGTTACCGGCCAGCAGGGCAGTTCGGGCGCGCTGACGGCCGAGCTCGTAGCCGAGGCGTTGAAGGCCTGACCAGTGGATACGCGCGCACGACGCTGCCGACAGCAGCCACCGTGATCGAACCAAAGGAAGTTTAACCATGTACGCAATCACCGGGGCTCTAGGCCAAACGGGTTCAGCAGTCGCCAAAGCCCTGCTGGCTGCTGGCGCCTCCATACGTCTCATCGTGCGCAACGGTGACGCAAGGTCAGCCGAGTGGCGCGCCCGTGGCGCCGATATTGCGGTCGCCGATCTGACGAACAGCGCCAGCCTGGCCCGTGCATTCGACGGCGTAGCGGGTGCCTACCTGATGAATCCGCCGAACTACATGGCTGGCGACATGTTCGCCGAGGCCAGAAGGATTCACGGCAGCCTCATCGCTGCGGCGAACCAAGCTGCCGTTGCGCATGTCGTCGCGCTGTCGTCGGTTGGCGCGCACCAGCCCGCAGGCACCGGCAACATCGCAACGACATGGGACTTCGAGCAGCAGTTGAACAAACTGCACGGCGGGCTGACCGTGCTGCGCGCCGCGAACTTCATGGAGAACTGGGCTTGGTCGTTGCATCCCGTGCTGGCGCAAGGCGTGCTGCCCACGATGTTTCTGCCGCCGGAGCGACCATTGCCGATGGTGGCGGCCCGAGACATCGGCTCAACGGCTGCGCAGCTGTTGCTCGACACCTCCGACATCCCTAAAACTCGCCGGCTGATCGAACTGCATGGTCCGCAAGACTACTCACCGCAAGACGCCGGCCGGATGCTTGGCGAGTTGCTGAACAAGGTGGTCACCGTGGTGGCCGCAGACGAGGCCGATTGGCCCGGGGTCTTTCGGGGCCAGGGCTTCCCCGAAACCACCGTGCGTGCGTTCTGCGAGATGTTCCATGGCTTCAACGGTGGCACGGTGGCCTTCGAGTCCACGCACGAGACCCGGCGCGGATCCACCACCCTGAAGCAGGCGCTGAAGGCCTGCCTGCCGACCAAAGCAGATTGACCGCCCGCAGTCGCAGCAGCGCCACGTTCACGCAACCGCCAGGTGAGTGTCACACCAACACTGCATGGCGGCATGGTGCCGCCCGAGGAGTCTTGCCGATGAACAACCAAATCCAGGGCCTGCTGGCCGCCATGACGATCGTGGCCTGCACCAGTGTTACGGCCACCGGCCTGGCCACGTGCGATTCCGGGCCCAAGTCGGGTTGGCAGCCGATTGAAGAACTTGAAAAGCAATTGACAGAACGCGGGTGGACGCGACAAGTTCCGAAGGTCGCAGGGTTGCTATCGGCATCCACTTCTTGCATGTTCAGTATTCCGCAGAGTGTCTTCACAGCATGCCGGGCGTCTGCGGCCCTCAGAGTTTGCAGACCACTTGATGGAGATTGACGCGATGCCCAATGCTCCAGTCATCGAGCACCGCGAGGCCGATTCCAACACCCGTGCGCGACACCAGGAACAACGGCGCCGGTTTCTTGCCAGCGTCTCGGTGCTCGCTTTAGCCGGGCCCGCTGTGGCCCAACGCACCGCGCCCGCGATGCCAGCCCAGCCGTCGGGCCCAGCCGCTTTGCAGCAGCCTTCAGCCACGCAGGCCCAAACCCGGCAAACGCCCTATTGGACGCAGGCGGCACCCCCGTCGCTTGCGCGTCAGGAGATTTACCCCGAGACCTTGGCTGGCAAGATCTACGTGGCAGGGGGCCTGCTGAGCCCCAATACCGGGTATTCGGCGCACTTCGAGGCGTACGACCCGCCCTCGGATGCATGGACCCGGCTGGCGACGCTGCCGGAGGCCCGGCACCACATTGCACTGGCGGCGACGGGGGAGTTGCTGTATGCAGTCGGCGGGTTCAGCGGTGGTTTTCCCCACTGGCAGGCACAAGCATCGGTGTACGTTTTTGATCCGGCATCGAACCGTTGGCGCGACAGCGTGCCTTTGCCGGTCCCGCGTGCAGAGGGCGTGACTGCTGCGGTTGACGGCAAGATCTATGTCGTCGGGGGGCGGGTGCGAGCGAGCGCCGAAGCCAGGCACTTCAATGAGCATTCGGACACCACCCGCAGCGAGGTGTTTGATCCACTCAGCGG
>JBBRVT010000667.1:0-2108 GCA_038246615.1 Burkholderiales bacterium | reverse complement strand
TCGGCGCCGGCTGCGGCCTGAAGCCTGCTCGAAGAAGGTGGCGGCGTGCTGCTGCACCGACGAACAGCAGGCCGAGGATGCTGCGACGGGTGCCGACTGCGGTGAACGCACCAGTCATGGCGTCACCTTTGCGAACGGCCGCAGTTGCGCCATCAACCGACTGGCCGTGATGGTCGCCGCCGGCGTGACTGGCACGCCAGCGGCCTGCAACGCGGTGGCCACCCAGACGTTGCAGGTCTTGAACAAGTGAAATCGCTCGCGCGATGCATAGAAGCGGCTTTGGCCGTACAGGCCCGGGCCGAGCGAGATGGGGCGACCTGCGTCGTCGAGTTCGTGGCTGTTGCGCAGGTGCTCGAGCAGGCGTTGCAACCCGGCCGGTGAGACGCCGATCTCGATGGTCTCGCTGATGCCGGTAGTGGCGAAGAAGCGTTCGAGCGTGGTGTTGACAGCGACCACATGCAAGACACCCGGGGTCGGCCAGGCAACGGCCTTGAGCCCCAGCCAGGCGCCGGGATCGGCGGCTCGGTAGTAAGCACGGTCACCCCAGCCCACCTCGAAGTAGTTGGCCTCTGGAAAGTCGGCCTTCACGGGCCAGGCGGCGGCGGGCACATCGCCGGCACGCAGCACGATGCCGGTGTGCCGGCCGTGGCTGACCACATGCACGCTGTGCGTGGCGGGCGAGGTGGCGCCGAAAGCGACGGCTGTAACCGGCTGCGTGCCCGGCGGCGTGGCGCAGGCCGTCAGCACCGCCGACAACAAGCCGCCTGCGACCGCGACGCGCGCCAAGTGCGAGAGTGGAGCAAAGGTGTTGATGCCAAGCGAGAATGCGCCATGGCCCTCTTTCCACAGCAATCGCTGAACGACGGCGTGCGCAAGCGCGAGGTGTTCGGCTGGGCGATGTACGACTTCGCCAATTCCGGCTACACCACGGTGGTGCTGACAGCGGTCTTCGGCGCCTACTTCGTGGGCGGCGTCGCCGGCAACGCGGCCTGGGCAACGATGGCCTGGACCGGCGCACTGGCGCTGTCGAGCCTGCTGGTCATGCTGACCATGCCCGCGCTCGGTGCTTACGCCGACCTGCGCGCAGCCAAGAAACGCTTGCTGCTGTTCTCCACCGTGGGTTGCGTCGTGGCCACGCTGGCGCTGGCCGAGGTTGGCCCGGGCGACGTGGCCCTGGCCATCGTGGCGGTGGTGCTGTCCAACCTGTTCTACAGCTACGGTGACTCGCTGATCGCCGCATTCCTGCCCGAACTGGCGCGCCGCAACAGCCTGGGCCGCGTCTCGGGCTGGGGCTGGGGCTTCGGCTACTTCGGCGGCATGTTGACGCTCGGGCTCAGTCTGGCCTATGTGATGTGGGCCCAGGGCCAGGGCATACCGGCCTCGCAGTTCGTGCCCGTCACGATGCTGATCACGGCGACGATCTATGCGCTGGCATCGATCGCCACCTTCGCGCTGCTGCGCGAGCGTGCCGTGCCGCAGGTCGCCTTGGCGGGGCAGCAGGGCATGGCCGCGTCGTTCTCCCGGCTGCTGCAGACCTGGCGCGAAGCGCGTCGCTTCGAGGACTTCGCGAGGTTTCTGGCCTGTGCGGTGGCCTACCAGGCCGGCATCTCGGTGGTCATCGCATTGGCCGCGGTGTACGCCGAACAGGTGCTGGGTTTCAAGCAGACCGAGACCATGATGCTGATCTTCCTGGTCAACATTGCCGCCGCGCTGGGCGCCTTCAGCTGGGGCTACGTGCAGGACCGCCTGGGGCATCGGCCGGCGCTGGCCATCACGCTGGTCGGCTGGATCGTGATGACCTTGCTCGCCGGCCTGGCCACCGAGGCCACACTGTTCTGGATCGCCGCCGTCATCGCCGGCCTGTGCATGGGCAGCAGCCAGTCGGCCGGGCGCGCGCTGGCGGGCGCGTTCTCGCCCGAGCAGCGCCGGGCCGAGTTCTACGGCCTGTGGACCTTCGCCACGCGGCTGTCGGCCATCGTCGGGCCGCTGACTTATGGCGTGGTGACGTTGCTGACTGCCGGCAACCACCGCATCGCGATCATGAGCACCGGCGTGTTCTTCGTGATCGGGCTGGTGTTGCTGATGCGGGTGAACGTGCAGCGCGGCAT
>JBBRVT010000666.1:0-2117 GCA_038246615.1 Burkholderiales bacterium | reverse complement strand
CTCGGCCTGGGCACCGAACACCTCCACCTTGGCGACATCGGGCACGCGCAGCAGCTGGGTGCGCAGGTTCTCGGCAAAGACGCGCAGTTCCTCGTCGCTGAAGCCGTCGGCCGACAGCGCGAAGATGCTGCCGTAGACATCTCCGAAGTCGTCGTTGAAGACCGGCCCGATGACACCCTGCGGCAAGGTGCTGCGCATGTCGCCGACCTTCTTGCGCACCTGGTACCAGCTGCCCGGCACGTCCCTGGGCGCGGTGCTGTCCTTCAGCTCCAGCAGCGTGAGCGATTCACCCGGCTTGGTATAGCTGCGGATCACGTCGGCATTGGGCACCTCCTGCAGCGTGCGCTCGATCTTGTCGGTCACCTGCTCGGCCATCTGCTGCGCGGTGGCGCCTGGCCAGAAGGCCTGCACCACCATCACGCGGAAGGTGAACGGCGGGTCTTCGTCCTGCCCCAGCTGGAAGTAGGCAGCGATGCCCAGCAGCAGCATCACCAGCATCAGGTAACGGGTCAGCGGGCCATGCTCCAGCGCCCAGCGGGAGATGTTGAAACCGGAGGGCTTCGCACCCGGGGTCGGCGTGTCGTGCATGGCGGCGCTCAGCTGGGGGCTGCCGCAGCGGCGGACGGGGCGGCGGACGGGGCGGCTGCGGCGGCCGCCGCAGATGCAGCAGGCGCCCCAGGCTCGGCATACCAGCGCACCTTCTGCCCCGGCGCGAGGGTGTGCACGCCCGCCGTCACCACCGCCTGGCCAGGCTGCAGGCCGCCGGCCACCACCACCAGGTTGCCGTCGGCGCCGGCCACCGCAATCGGTTGGGCCTGCACCGCCATCGTGGTGCGGTCGACCAGCCAGACGCTGGTCTTGCCGGCCCGCTCGAACACCGCCGCCAGCGGCAGCTTGATCACCCCTGGCACCGGCGGCGCGGCCACCAGCACGTTGGCAGTCTGGCCCAGGCGCAGGTCGGTGCGGCCGATGTCGGCACGGACCAGGAAGGTTCTGGTGATCGGGTCGGCCGCTGCGGCCACTTCCCGCACTGTCGCCGGCGAGGTCGCCGTGGCGCCCCAGGGCTTCAGCTGCACTGCACCTGGCCGGCCCAGCACCGCGCGCATGGCGGCTGCACGGTCTTCGGGCACGCTGAACACCGCATCGCGCGGGCCGTCGTGCGCCAGGCGCAGCACCGGCGCGCCGGCCGTCAGCACGGTGCCCGGCTCGGCGTCCACGGCGGTGACGATGCCCGGCACCTCGGCCGTCAGCACCGCATAGCCGGCCTGGTTGGTCTGCAGCCTGGCCTGCGCGATGGCCTGCTCGGCCTGGCTGCGGCTGGCCTTGAGCGCGGCTTCACGCCGCTCCAGGTCCACGCCGCTGATGAAACCCTGCTCGCGCAGGGCGGCATAGCGCTTGAATTCGGCCTCTGCGAAGGCCAGCTGGGCCTGCGCCGCGCTGAGCGAAGCGCGCGCTGCATCCTGGCCCAGCCGCAAGTCGCCGGGGTCGATCTCGGCCAGCACCTGGCCGGCCTTGACGACATCACCCACGTTCACCAGCCGCTTCACCAGCTTGCCGCCCACCCGGAACGACGGCCGGCTGTCGGCCCGCGCACGCACCTCGGCCGGGTACTCATGCAGCAGGCTGGCACTGCCGGCCTGCACGGTGAGGGTGCGCACCGCCCGCACCGGCTCCGGCGGGGGTACGGGCTGGCTGCAGGCGGCCAGCAACGACACGAAGACCAGGGGCAACAGAGCAAGGCGCATGGGCACGGGCCGGTGGGTTGGACAGGGCGGTGGACGAGACAGGCGCATGTCCTGAATCATTTTTAATGACTGACTGGTCAGTAATATAGAAGCCGACTGCGCGGCTGTCAAACCCCGGCCCAGGGATCGCGCATGCCCATCCGGCCTCCCGGCAGAGGCAGGCGGCCGGCCAGCTGACAATCGAACGCGTGCCCGTCGACCACTACGAAAACTTTCCCGTCGCGTCGCTGTTGTGCCCGCCGGCCATGCGGGCCGGCGTGACCGCGCTCTACCACTTTGCCCGCACCGCCGACGACATTGCCGATGAAGGTGACGCATCACCCGCAGACCGCCGAACGCAACTGCAGCACTACCGGCAGGCGCTGCTGACCG
>JBBRVT010000665.1:0-2118 GCA_038246615.1 Burkholderiales bacterium | reverse complement strand
TGGCGCTGCCGCTGCTGGCGGTGTGGGCCTATGGCCTGACGGTGGTCGACATGGCGCTGGTGCTGGGGCCGACGCGCCCGCCGACACTCGCCGTGCTGTCGTGGCAGTGGCTGCTCGATGCTGATGCCGCCATGAACCGCCAGGGCGCGGCCGCCGCGCTGCTGCTGGCCGGGGTGACTGCGGCGGGCGCGCTGGCCGCAGCGGTGGCCTGGCGGCTGCTGCAGCCGGCGCTGCGTGCCCGCGAGGTGCGCGGAGACCGGCCCCCGGCACATGCCGCCGGGCCCGGGGCGCCGCTGCTGGCGCTGGCCGGGGTCTCTGCCTACGCCAGCGCGATCTTGCTGCTGCTCTTCGTCTCGATCGCGAGCGTGTGGAGCTTCCCGGCGCTCTGGCCGCAGCAGGTGTCGCTCGACGCCTGGGGCGCGGTGGCCACGGGGCTGCGCAGCGTCTGGGTCACTGCGGGGCTCGCGTTCGCCAGCGCGGCGACTGGTGTGGTGCTCGCCATCGCCTGGATGGAGACCACCCCCGAGGCCTGGGACCGGCGCGCCGCACCGCTGGTGTTCGCACCGATGCTGCTGCCGGGCGTGCTGCTGGTGGTCGGCCTCTACCGCCTCGCGCTCGAACTCGGGATCGACGGCAGCCTGGCCGGGCTGTGGCTCGCCCACAGCCTGTTCACCACGCCCTATGCGCTGGTCGCGCTGGCACCGGCCTACCGCAGCTTCGATGCCCGGTATGAACACACCGCGATGGCGCTGGGGCGCAGCCACCTGGCCTTCTTGCGGCAGGTGAAGTGGCCGATGCTGCTCGCGCCGATCGCCTCGGCTGCGGCGATCGGCTTCGCGGTCAGCGTCACACAGTACCTGAGCACGCAGTTCGTCGGCGCCGGCCGCTATGCGACGGTGACGACCGAGGCGCTGACGCTCGCATCGGGCGGGCAACGCGGCACCATGGCGGCCTTTGCGCTGCTGCAGGCGCTGTTGCCGGCGCTGGCCTTTGCGGCGGCCTGGTGGCTTGGGCGTGCGCAGGCGCGCCGCATCGGCGTGCCCGGGGTGGCGTGATGCTGGAACTCATCGACGTCTGCATCGCCACGCCGCAACGCCGGCTGGTGCACGGCCTGTCGGCGCAGGTCGGTGCGGGCGAGGTGCTGGTGGTGATGGGCGAAAGCGGTTCAGGCAAGTCGTCGCTGCTGGCCTGGATGTGCGGCACGCTGGCACCCGGGCTCACGGCGAGCGGACACGTGCTGCTCGAAGGCCGCGACATCGGCCTGCTGCCGACGGTGCGGCGCCGCGTCGGTATCCTGTTCCAGGACGACCTGCTGTTCCCGCACCTGAGCGTGCGCGAAAACCTGCTGTTCGCCTTGCCGGCCGGCCCGGCGGCGCAGCGCATCGCCCGCGCCGAAGCGGCGCTGGCCGACGCGGGCCTGGCCGACCATGGCGGGCGCATGCCGCACACCCTGTCCGGCGGGCAACGCGCGCGGGTCTCGGTGCTGCGTGCGCTGCTCGCGCAACCGTGCGCTCTGCTGCTGGACGAGCCGTTTTCGCGGCTGGACCTGCCGCTGCGCGAACGCTTCCGCGCCTTCGTCTTCGACCGCCTGCGCGCACAGGGCATCCCGGCGCTGCTGGTGACGCACGATGCGCACGACGTGCCACCGGGTGCGCGGGTGCTGCAGCTCGACGCCGACGCCACCGGTGCTTGACCGCCATGCCTTGCAGTGGAAGGTGACCGGCCTGGTGTGGCTGCCACCAGCGCGCTTCGGTCGGGACGATGGCCCAGTCGCGATGCCGGCTCCGGTCGGCCTGCAAGTCGGAAACAAGACCACCACAGACCTGTGCCGCAGGCAACCGGTCCCACGCCGTGGCCGCCACCGCCCGGCCCCACAAGTCGGTCTGCACCGGCGTGCCGGCATGCACCTGTTGCGCTGCTGGGCCGAGCACCCAGCCCAGCGCCATGCAGGCCCCCGGCCTTCGGCGACCAGCCGGCAGCGCTGAGCTCACACGCCTTCTGGCCTGCCAGCAGGATGGCTTCGCCATCCCAGACGAAGTCAGCCGCATCGGCCAGCACGAACTGCAGCAGCTTCTTGCGCAGCGGCTGGCCCTGCGCCGCAAGCAAGGCAGCGTGGCC
>JBBRVT010000664.1:0-2121 GCA_038246615.1 Burkholderiales bacterium | reverse complement strand
CGCGCACCCTCACATGCCCTTGAACAGGTGGGCGTACAGCCGGCTGGCGGTCAGCCGTTCGGGCCGGCCGCGCAGTTGCAGGAACACCTTGCCCGATTCGTCCCGCGTGGCGGTGGTGATGGCGGTGGCGCGCACCACCAGGCTGCGGTGCACCTGCCAGAACTGCTGGGTGTCCAGCCGCGGCAGCAGCTCGCGCAGCGACAGCCGGATCAGGTGCTCGCGCCCGGCCGTCACCACCCGCAGGTACTTGTCGGCCGCCTCGAAATACAGCACCTCGGCCACCGGCACCAGGTGCACCGTGTTGCCGACGCCGGCCTGGATGACCTCCAACGGCGGCGCGGCGGTGGGCCGCGCGCTGCCGATGCCGATGCCGGTGCCGATGCCGCTACCCAGCAGGGCGCGCAACTGGTCCAGCGCCTGGGCGAGCGGTGTGCCGGCGGTGTTGCCGGCTGTCGGGCCGGTGCTGGCGCCGCTGCCACCAGGCAGCGCCGGCGCGGCATCGGCCAGCCGCTTCTTCAGCCGCGCCACGCAGGCGGCCAGGCGCGCGTTGTCGACCGGCTTGACCAGATAGTCCACCGCCTGGGCATCGAAGGCCTGCAGCGCGTAGTGGTCGTAGGCGGTGACGAACACCAGCAGCGGGAAGGGCTGGTCGTCGGGCCAGTCTTCGGCCAGGGCCTGGGCGGCCTCCAGCCCGGTGGCGCCAGGCATGCGGATGTCGAGAAAGCACACCTGCGGCCGCAGTGCCAGGGCCTGGGCGCTGGCGCTGAGGCCGTCGCCCACGCTGGCCAGCAGCTGCAGCTCAGGCCACAGGCGTGCCAGGTCGGCGGCCAGCGCCTGCGCCAGCAGCGGCTCGTCTTCGGCGATCAGCGCGGTGGGCATCGGTGTGCGCTCAGGTCTTCATGCAGCCACAGGACGGGTTGCCAGCGCGTCGGCCAGCGGCAGCCGCAGCTCGGCCAGCGTGCCGCCGTCGGCATCGGGCGCAGGCCGCAGCCGAAAGCTGGCCTGCGTGCCGTACAGCGTGGCCAGGCGCTCTGCCACATGGCGGGTGCCGTAATGGCTGCCCGGTTGGTCGGGCTGGTCGCTGTTTCGTTCGCTGCCATGGTCACCAGCAGCAGCCGGGCCCAGGCCGCCGACAGCGGGCAGGCCCACGCCGGTGTCGCGCACCGTCAGCAGCAGCTGGCCGCCCTGCAGCTCGGCACGCACGTCGATGCGCCCGCCGGCCACCTGGGGCTCCAGCCCGTGGCGGATGCAGTTCTCCACCAGCGGCTGCAGCAGCAGCGGCGGCACCGGGTGCTGGCGCAGCGCCTCGGGCAGCTGCAACTGCACCTGCAGCCGCGGGCCCATGCGCAGGGCCATCAGCGCGAGGTAGTCGCCGAGCAGGGCGAACTCGGTGGCCAGCGGGTGCAGATTGGCATGGCTGGCGCCGAGCGTGGCGCGCAGGTAGCGGATCAGGTGGTCCAGCATGGCCTGGGCGCGTGGTGGGTCCAGCGTCACCAGCACCCGCAGGTTGGCCAGGGTGTTGAACAGCATGTGCGGCTCCAGCTGGCTTTGCAGCAGGCGCAGCTGGTTGTCGGCGGCCAGGCGCTGCGCGGCCTCGGCCTGGGCGGTGACCGTGGCCACCTGGCTGCGCATGAAGAAGTGGTAAGTGGCCACCACCGACGCCGCCACCGTGATGCCCAGCACCAGCACCAGGGTGCGCAGCCCGCCCTGCATCTGCATCTGCACCGGCCAGGGCTGGCCCAGCAGCATCGCAGCCAGGTTGCGGCCAAGCCAGTAGCCCAGCAGGGCCGACAGCAGCACACAGGGCGCCATCAGCGGCCAGCCCGGCCAGTTGTTCAGCACCTGCGCACGGCGGTCGCCGCGCTGTCGCAGCCAGGCCGAGATGCCGTAGCGGCCCGCCTCGATCAGCGCCTGGATGCAGCCGCCGATGCACAGCGAGATCACCAGGTTGTTCCACAGCCCGTCGCCGAAGATCAGCGAAATGAGCACGGCCACCGAGACCGACACCACCAGGCCGCCGGCCAGGTGGCGCAGCAACCGCTGCCACAGCGGCAGGTGCGCGCCGGGGCCGATGCGGGCCGAGGCGTTGGGCTGGGGCAGGGCGGTCATCGTGGAATTGTG
>JBBRVT010000663.1:0-2125 GCA_038246615.1 Burkholderiales bacterium | reverse complement strand
GCGCTGAACTGCAGCGTGCGCTTGATGTGCATGGCACTGGCTGCCAGGTTGCCCTGGCTCAGCGGCACGATCTTGGGCCGCGAGGTGGTGCCAGAGGTGTGCAGCACCATCGACACATCGCCCAGCTCGGCGAAGCCGCCTCGCGGGCTGGCCGCGCTGCCCGTGTCAGCGCCGCCGCCATCACGCGGCTGCAGCGTGAACTGGCCGGCCGGGGCGCCTTCGGGCACCACCAGGTCGATCAGCCGCACGCCCAGCTTTTGCGCCACCGCGATGGCCGGCGACGTGCTGCCCTGCTCGACGATCAGCGCCTTGGCGTTCAGGTCGGCCAGGTAGAACCCGAACTCGTCGGCGCGGTAGGCCGGGTTCAGCGGCGCGCTGGCCACGCCGCTGGCGCAGGCCATGAAGCAGGTCGCCATCTCGGGGCCGTTGGCCAGCACGATGGCCACCCGGTCGTTGCGGCCGATGCCCAGGCCGTTGAGCTGTGCCAGCGTGTCGGCGATCAACCTGCGCAGGCTGCCGAAGCGCAGCGGCGCGCGGCCGGGGGCAGAGATGGCGGGCGCTGCGTCGGCGCCGGCGGCCAGCAGGTCTTGAAGTGTGGTTTGCATGGGCGGATCGAGAAGCAAACCGGGAATTATCCCCGAGCGCCTGCTGGTTGGCACACCCGCGTTTGTGTAGCAGGTGGGTCGGCAACAGCCATGGTCCTGGCGCCAGGCTGTCTGGCTGGTCTGGCTGGTCTGACTGGTCGGGCTGGTCGGGCTTGTCGGGCTGGCAGACTGCCCGGCTTGTCGGCCAGTCAGGCCGGCTGCATGTCGAGCAGCAGCGCCAGCACCATCTCGGCGGTCTCGGCCGGGTGCTCCATCGGGTAGAGGTGGCTGCCCTCGATCCAGCGCAGCCGCTCGCCGGCCAGTCGGCGGGCGCCCTCCAAGCCGCCCTGGCGGATCTCGATGCTGCGGGTGCCGGCGATGAAGCCCACCGGGCAGCGCAGCGGGTGTCGCTGCAGCACCCGGCCCAGGTGGTGCGGCAGGGTGTTGTAGATGTGCGTCTCCACGTCGCGGGTGAAGCGCAGCACCATCTCGGCGCCTTCGCGGTGGGTGCCGCAGGCGATGTAGTCGGCCAGCACATCCGGCGCCCAGCGGGCGAACTTGGGCTTGGCAGCGAAGTGCGCCAACGCTGCCTGCCGGCTGGGCCAGGCCTGGCGCCGGGTAGCCGACACCTTGCCCGGCCCCAGCCGCTGGATCAGCCGGCTGCGCTTGAGCACCTGCACCGTGTGGCTGCGCCAGCCGGTGAACACCGGTGAATCGAGCATCACCAGGCCGCGCGCCAGGTCGGGCCGGCGGCTGGCAGCCAGCAGGCTCAGCAGCCCGCCCAGTGAGTGGCCCACCAGCCAGGCGCCCTGCGGTGCCCGCGCGTCGATGAAGTCGATCAGCTGGTCGCGCAGCCGCGGCCAGTTGCTGGTCACCGGGTAGGCCGGGTCGTGGCCGACCTGTTCGATGGCCAGCACGCGCCAGCCGGCCGCACGCCAGATGGCGAACAGCTGACGGTAGGTGCCGGCCGGAAAGCCGTTGGCATGCGAGAAGACGAGGGTGGGGCGCATCGCGGACTTCAGGGACAACCCTGAAGTGTGCCTTGCGCCACACTGCGACCGGATGCGGCGCCTAGACTGGCCGCACCATCCCGCCGATCCAGCGCGCCGCGCCCAAGTGCCCGCATGACCAACCCCATCGTCTTTGCCGTACCGGTGTGCACCAGGCTCGCCGGGCTGGGCGCGTATGCGGCGGTCTACCAGCATGCAGCCCTGCTGCACCTGCCGGCCGGCTCACCCTGGGTGTGGGCCGGTGCGCTGATCGCCTGCGTCTTTCTCTACGACTGGCACCACCGCCTGGGCCACCCGGTGCACCTGCTGTGGGCGGCGCATGGCGCGCACCTTTCCAGCGGGGACCACAACCTGGGCACGGCGCTGCGCCAGACCGACAGCGGCTTCCTGTTCGGCTGGCTGTTCTATCTGCCGATGGCGCTGGCAGGCGTGCCGCCGCTGGTGTTCGTGGTGGTCGGGCTGGTCGACCTGCTGTACCAGCTCTGGGTACACACCCCGCTGGTGAGCCGGCTGGTGAGCCGGCTGGGCTGG
>JBBRVT010000662.1:0-2127 GCA_038246615.1 Burkholderiales bacterium | reverse complement strand
TGGCGGGCGAGTTCTTCGAGTAGCGGCGCGGCAGACCCAGCCGGCCGGTCGGGCCCGGCCGCCGGACACCGGTGACCGACCCCTGTGCACATGTCCCGACCATGCATCCCGACCATGCATCCCGACGATGCATCCCGACCATGCACAGGTGGGCGTGGTCCATCGGATGGGCACCAGGCGTCCACCTTGGCCGCAGCCTGGCGGCGGTTGGTGCGCCACACGCCGGGCACGCCGGGCACGCCGAGATGGCCATGACCGCGCTGGCCGGGGTGGCGCGCAGGCCGGCAGGTGTGCGCGCACCTGAGTCGGCCGGCACGGCTGCCGGGGCCGCATGGTGCGCCGCGACTGGGAGAAGGCGCGGCTCTTTGCTGGCGCACGGGCTCAAGTCCTGATAGAAGGCCCGATGTCCGGCTCGGGTCGGCGCGAGCGCATGCATCCGGTTGGGCCCGATTCAAGCCGGCAGCGGGCGTCAGCCATCGCCGTCCAACGGCAAGCGAGAGGTCGTGATGAACCCCCTGGACCGACTGGCGGCCGACTGGCCCGCGCTGAGCGCTCTGCTGGACGAGGCACTCTCGCTGTCGGCCGACGCCCGCGGCCCCTGGCTTGAGCGGCTGTCTGGCACCCAGGCTGCGCTGGGAGCGGAACTGCAGCGGCTGCTGGCTGTCCACGCCAGCGCCGAGAGCGCCGACTTCATGGGCACGCTGCCCCGACCGGCCGGCACGCCGGGCGGTGACGCAGCGAGCGGGCATGCCGGTCCTGCGGCCGGAGACCTGGTCGGTTCCGTGGCTGGCGCTGGAATACGTGGTCGGCCGCCAGGTCGACGTCGATGTGCAAGCGAACGCACTGGGCTTGCGTGCGCGTCTGGACCTGCTGCTGCAGGTGTGCGCGGCGGTGGCCTTCGCACACAGCCGGCTCGTCATCCACCGCGACCTGAAGCCGTCCAACATCCTCGTCACCGATGACGGGCAGGTCCGCCTGCTCGACTTCGGCATCTCCAAGCTGCTGACCGGCGAGCATGCCGGCGAGACCCACCTGACCCGCGCGGCAGGCCGCCCGATGACGCTGGACTACGCCAGCCCCGAGCAGGTGGCCGGCGAGCCGCTGGGCACGCCGAGTGACGTCTACAGCCTGGCGGTGGTGGCCTACGAGCTGCTGACCGGCCGCAAGCCCTATCGCCTGGTTCGCGGCAGCGCGGCAGAACTCGAAGAAGCCATCGCCGGGGCCGATGCCGTTGCGGCCAGCGCCAACGCCAGCGACCCGGCCTTGCGCGCCGCCTTGCGCGGCGATCTGGACGCCATCCTGAACAAGGCGCTGAAGAAGTCGGTTGCCGAACGCTACCCGACCGTGGACGCGCTGGCACTGGACCTGCGCCGCCACCTCGACAGCAAAGCGGTCCTCGCGCGGCCCGACAGCCTGCGCTACCGCAGCGGCAAATGGCTGCGCCGCAACCGCGTGCAGGCCTGGGCCGGCGGCTTGTCGGCGCTGGCGCTGGTCGGCGGCGCCACGGTGGCGCTGGTACAGGCGCAACAGGTCCGGCAGCAGGCAGCGCGCGCCGAGCAGGTGAAGGCCTTCGTGCTGTCGATCTTCGGCGATGCCGGCACGCAGGGCGGCGGCACCCGCTTCACCACGGCGGTGGACCTGCTGGAGCGCGCGCAGGGCCGCATCGAGCGCGAGCTGGCCGACGACCCCCTGGTGCGTGTCGAGCTGATGTCGGCCGTCGGCACATCGATGCAGAGCCTGGGCGAAGCCAAGCTCGCCGAGCCGCTGCTGACCGCTGCGGTCGCGCAGGCCGACGAGCGGCTCGGCGCCGGCCATTCGCAGGCCCACATGGCCCGTGTGGCGCACGCGCAGGCACTGCTGGCGCTGGGCCGCCTGGACGACACCGAGCGGGTGCTGCGGCCCGCCTTCGCGGCGTTGCAGGGGCGGCCGTCCATCAGCCCGGAGGCGCTGGTCACGGCTTGGCAGGTCAACGCATTCGTGCAGTCGAGGCGGGGCAGTTACGACGCCGCCGCCAGCGCCATGCGTTCATCGCTGGCTGTGGCCAGGCAACACCTGCCGAACCGGCCCGAGGTGCTGCTGGCCGCGCACATCGAGCTGGTCAATGCCATGACCGATATCGGCGATGCC
>JBBRVT010000661.1:0-2129 GCA_038246615.1 Burkholderiales bacterium | reverse complement strand
GCGCCTGCATCGCGGCGATCACCGCGCGGGCGTCGGCCAGCAGCCCGGGCTCGGCCAGGCTCTTGCCGATCTTCAGGCCTGCGGCCAGCATGAAGGTGTTGGCGATGCCGCCGCCCACGATCAGGCCGTCGACCTTGGCCGACAGGCTCTGCAGGATGGTCAGCTTGGTGCTGACCTTGCTGCCGGCCACGATGGCCACCAGCGGGCGCTTCGGGTGGGCCAGGGCCTGGGTGATGGCGTCGATCTCGGCCGACAGCAGCGGCCCGGCGCAGGCGATCCTGGCAAACTGCGCGATGCCGTAGGTGGTGCCCTCGGCACGGTGGGCGGTGCCGAAGGCGTCGTTCACGTAGATGTCGCACAGCGCGGCCATCTTGCGCGCCAGCGCCTCGTCGTTCTTCTTCTCGCCCTTGTTCAGGCGGCAGTTCTCCAGCATCACCAGGTGGCCCGGGGCGACGCTGACGCCGTCGACCCAGTTGGCCACCAGCGGCACCTCGAAGCCGAGCAACTCGCCCAGGCGCCTGGCCACCGGCGCCAGCGAATCTTCGGGCTTGAACGCGCCTTCGGTTGGCCGGCCCAGGTGGCTGGTGACCATCACTGCCGCGCCGGCCCGCATCGCCATCTGGATGGCCGGCACGCTGGCGCGGATGCGGGTGTCCTCGGTGATGTTCCCGGCGTCGTCCTGCGGCACGTTCAGGTCGGCACGGATGAAGACACGCTGGCCGGCAAGCCTGCCCTGGGCCACGAGCTGGTCGAGTCGAAGGATGTGCATGGTGGGGGCAGGAGGTGGTTGGAGAGGGAAGCGCGGTGCAGCACAGTTTGGCAGATCACCAGCCCAGGCCCATGCGGACGATCAGCATCACGCCGGTGCCGACCACGATCGTGCCCAGCATGTCGCGCCGCCAGACGAACCAGGCGGTGGCGGCGGCCGCGCCGAACAACCTGGCGTCCATCCAGGTGCCGATCAGGCGCCCGTGGCTCATCACCAGTTCAGGGGCGATCACCGCCACCAGCGCGCCGATGGGGGCGTAGCGCAGGCCCTCGCGCAGCCACACGGGCATCGGCAGCTCGCGCTCGGGCAGGATGAAGAAGCCGCGCGTGACGATGGTGATCAGCACCAGGCCGGCGATGGTGAGCACGAGCTCCAGCGTGCTCACCGCGCGGGCCTCTGCGCCGGCCGCGCATGGTCGATGATGGTGCCCACCGCCACTGCGGCGGCAATCGCCACCAGCATGTTCAGCTTCAGCGGCAGCGCGTAGGCGGCCACGGCGGCAGCGCCGGCCAGCAGGGCCGGCAGCCAGGTGGCGCGGTCGGCCAGCATCGAATAGGTCATCGCCAGCAGCGCCACGGTGCCGGCGAAGCCCAGCCCCCATTCAGCAGGGATGCGGTCGGCCAGCACGATGCCCAGCAGCGACATCAGATGCCAGCTGCCGGCGTTGACCAGCACGCCGCCCCAGAAGTACGGGATCTGCTCGGGCGCCGGCGCCGGCTCGGGGAAGCGGCGCATGAACAGCACGTAGTTCAGGTCGGCGGTGAAGTAGCTCATCAGCGCGCGGCGCTTGAACGGCAGCTGGCGCAGATACGGCCGCCACTGGGCGCTGAAGATCACGAAGCGCAGGTTCAGGCACAGTGCGGTGGCCCACACCACCCAGATCGGCGCGCCGCTGGCCATCAGCGGCGCCACCGCCAGCTGGGCGGTGCCGGCAAACACCGTCAGCGACATCAGCACCGCCGCCCAGGGCTCCAGCCCGCCCTTGACCATGGCCATGCCGGTGACCAGGCCCCAGGCACCGATGCCGAGCGCCACGCCCACCATCTCGCGGGCGCCACGGGCGAATTCAGGGTGGCGCACCACGGTGCGCGCGCGGCGGCGCCAGCTTTGCATCGGCGTGATTGTCGGTGGCGCGACATGACGCCGCCTGGCGCCGATGCAGCGCGGCTGTGCACTGCTGCCGGCACCGCCCACTGCGCCGCTGCAGGTCGTTGTGCCGCTACAGGTCGCCGTACTCGCTGTCCTCGTCGGCCGATGCCGGCGGCGCGGCCGCGCGGCGCTGCTGCTTCTGGCGGTACATCGCCTGGTCGGCGTCGGCCAGCAGGCGCTCGGGCGGCTCGCCGGCGCCCAGGAACAGCCG
>JBBRVT010000660.1:0-2132 GCA_038246615.1 Burkholderiales bacterium | reverse complement strand
GACGCGCTGTCGATCTACCTGCTGCTGGCCATCGGCCTGAAGGGCGGGATGGAGCTGGCCAAGCAGCCCTTCATGGCCGTGGCGCCGCAGGCGGTGCTGGCCATGAGCCTGGGTGTGGTAATCCCGTTGATCGCGTTTCCGGTGCTGCGCGGTCTGGGGCGCTTGCCGCGTGCGGACGCCGCGTCCATCGCGGCGCATTACGGCTCGGTCAGTGTCGTCACCTTTGCGGTCGGGCAGAACTTTCTCAATGCTGCGGGCATCACTTACGAGTCGTACATGGCGCTGTTCCTGGTGCTGCTGGAAGTGCCGGGGCTGCTGGTGGGCGTGGTGCTGGCACGCGCCGGCGGGACGCAGCGCCCCGCCTGGGGCGCCCTGCTGCACGAGGTGATGCTGGGCAAGAGCATCGTGCTGCTGGTGGGCGGCCTGCTGATCGGCTGGGTGGCCGGGCCCGACGGCATGGCGCCGATGGCGCCGTTCTTCGGCGGCCTGTTCAAGGGTGTGCTCTGCCTGTTCCTGCTGGAAATGGGCCTGGTGGCGTCGGCCCAGCTGGGCGCGGTGCGCCGTGCCGGGCTGTTCCTGGTGGGCTTCGGCGTGGCCATGCCCCTGGTGTCGGCGCTGCTCGGTGCCGGCCTGGGCTGGGCCATCGGCCTGTCGCAGGGCGGCACGGTGCTGCTGGCCACCCTGGCGGCCAGTGCCAGCTACATCGCCGCACCAGCGGCCATGCGCATTGCCGTGCCCGAGGCCAACCCGGCGCTGTCGATCACCGCCGTGCTGGCCATCACCTTCCCGTTCAACTTGTTGGTGGGCATCCCGCTCTACGCCCGCCTGGCCGAATTCCTGCACCGGTGAGACCATGATCCTGCATCCGAAGAAACTGGTGGTGCTGCTGTGCGAGGCGGTGCTGGAGCCGATGCTGGTGGCCGACTGCGAGCGCCTGGGTGCGCATGGCCACACGGTGATGGACGCCCGCGGCGGCGGCCGCCGAGGCGCGCGCGCGGCCACCTGGGACGCCGACCGCAGCATCCGCATGGAGGTGATCTGCGACGAGCCTACCGCCGAGGCCATCGTGGCCCATGTGCATGCGCGCTACTTCGTGCACTACGCGATGACGGTGTTCGTGGCCGACATCGGTGTGTTGCGGGCCGACAAGTTCTGACAGGTTCTGAACCTCGGCCTTCCTACAATCTGCCGCATCGCTGCAACGCACCCAGGCCGTCCATGCCCGCACCCACCGACCCCGACCTGTCCCACATCACCCCGCGCGACCAGGCCGAGATCCTGGCCCAGGCACTGCCCTACATCCGCAAGTTCCACGGCAAGACGCTGGTCATCAAGTACGGCGGCAACGCGATGACCGACCCGGCGCTGCAGCAAGACTTTGCCGAAGACGTGGTGCTGCTGAAGCTGGTGGGCATGAACCCGATCGTGGTGCACGGTGGCGGCCCGCAGATCGACGAGGCGCTGGCCAAGATCGGCAAGAAGGGCAGCTTCATCCAGGGCATGCGCGTCACCGACGAAGAGACCATGGAAGTGGTGGAGTGGGTGCTGGGCGGCGAGGTGCAGCAGGACATCGTGGGCCTGATCAATGCCGCCGGCGGCAAGGCCGTGGGCCTGACCGGGCGCGACGGCGCGATGATCCGCGCCCGCAAGCTGAAGATGTTCGACCGCGACGACCCCAGCAAGGAACTGGACGTCGGCCAGGTGGGCGAGATCGTGTCGATCGACCCCAGCGTGGTGAAGGCGCTGCAGGACGACGCCTTCATCCCGGTGATCAGCCCCATCGGCTTTGGTGAAGACAACGAGAGCTACAACATCAACGCCGATGTGGTGGCCGCCAAGCTGGCCACGGTGCTGAAGGCCGAGAAGCTGCTGATGCTCACCAACATCTTGGGCGTGCTCGACAAGGCCGGCGAGTTGATCACCGAGCTGACGCCGCGCCGCATCGACGAGCTGATCGCTGACGGCACCATCAGCGGCGGCATGCTGCCCAAGCTGGCCGGCGCCATCGACGCGGCCAAGAGCGGCGTCAACGCAGTGCATGTGGTCGACGGCCGCGTGCCGCATGCGCTGCTGCTGGAGATCCTGACCGACCAGGCCTACGGCACCATGATCCGGTCGCACTGACCGTGCGG
>JBBRVT010000659.1:0-2138 GCA_038246615.1 Burkholderiales bacterium | reverse complement strand
GATGCCCACCGGCACCTCGGCCGGCGCGGCCACGGTGCGGGCCAGGGTGTCGGCCACCAGCAGCAGCACAGCCCCCGCGGCCATGGCCAGCGGCAGCACGGCGCGCTGGTCGGCGCCGGCCGCGGCGCGCACCAGGTGCGGCGCCATCAGGCCGATGAAGCCGATCAACCCGCACCAGGCCACCGCCAATGCCGACAGCAGCGCGACGACGACGATGAGCCGCGTGCGCAGGCGCTGCACGTCGATGCCGACATGGCCGGCCACGGCCTCGCCCAACGCCAGCGCGTTCAGGGCGTGGGCGATGCGCCGGCCCTGCACCGCCGCCAGCGCCAGCGCGGCCAGCAGCACGCCCACCACCGGCCAAGAGGCGCCGGCCAGTGAACCCAGCGACCAGAAGGTGAGGCTGCGCAACTGCTCGTCGGTGGCGACGAAGCTGCACAGGCCGACCACGGCCATGGCCAGCGCGTTCAGCGCCAGGCCGGTCAGCAGCAGGCCGGCGATGGAGCCAGGCGTGAGCCAGCGCGCCACGCGTTCCAGCACGAAGCAGACCGCCAGCGCGCCGCCAAAGGCCGACAGCGGCAGCACCCAGATGCGCCAGGCCTGTGGCACGCCGGCTGCGGCGGCGGCAAAGAAGGTGAGCACCAGCGCCGCCGCACACACCGCGCCGCTGGTGACACCGAGCAGGCCCGGGTCGGCCATGGGGTTGCGGAACAGGCCCTGGGCCAGCGCCCCGGCCAGGCCCAGGGCCGCGCCCACAGTGGCGGCCAGCAGTGCCCGTGGCAGCCGCAGTTCCCACAGCACATGCGCGCCACCGGTCTTGTCGGCCTGCAGCAGGGCCGCCCAGTCGGCCACGCCCACCGGCACCGCGCCCACACTGCAGGCCAGCAGCAGGGCCCCGGCCAAGGCCGCGGTCAGCGCCAGTCCGGCGGCTCGCGCACGGCTGGGTCGGTGGCCGCCGGGTGGCGCATCGGCCAAGGGCGGCAACGGTGCACTCAGCGTGTTCATCCGCGCCCTGCCCGGTGCAGTTTCTCGGCCAGCGCCGTCACGGCCTGGGGCAGGCGCGGGCCGAAGCCGAGCAGGAACAACGCCTCCAGCGCGACCACGCGGCGCGCGCGGCCGGCAGGCGTGGCAGACAGGCCGGGCGCGGCCAGCAGGCCGTCGATGCCGCCGGCCGCGGTCAGGCCCTGTTCGGTGCCGAGGATGATGTCCGGCGCGGCGGCGATGGCGGCCTCGGGCGTCAGCGGTTTGAAGCCCCGCACCTCGGCAAAGGCATTGCGCGCCCCGGCGTGGCGGATCATGGCGTCGGCAGCGGTGTCGCGCCCACCGATGCGCACCTGGTTCATCGCGTGGGAGAGCACGAAAAGCACGCGCGGGCCGCCTTCGCGCCCAGCGCCGGCGGCCAGCGCCGCCACCCTGGCCTGGGTCGCGCGCCAGTCGCGTTCGATGGCCGCGGCCAGCGTCTGGCCCGCTGCGTCGCGGCCCAGCAGCGCGCCGATCTCGCGTGTGCGCAGGGGCACGCGGGCCGCGTCGTGCCCGGCGTCGAGCACATGCAGCGGCACGCCAGCCGCCTGCAGCTGGCGCAGCACCACGGGCGGTCCGGCTTCACCGCTGGCCAGTACCAGGCCGGGCCGCAGCGACAGCAGGCCCTCGGCCGACAGCGCCCGCGCATAGCCGACGCTGGGCAGCGAAGTGGCCGCGGACGGGTACAGCGAGGTGGTGTCCACGCCCACCAGGTCCGCTTGCGCGCCCAGTGCGTAGACGGTCTCGGTGATGGCGCCGCCGATGGCGACGATGCGGCGAGCGGGGGTCGGCGCAGGCCTGAGCCGGCTGACGGATGCCGCGGTCTGGGCGTGCAGCGGCGCCCAGGCCGTCAGCCCCGCAGCAGCGGCCAGCCCGGTGCCGCGCAGCAGGTGGCGACGGCTCAGCATGCCGCGCACCCCTGCGGCTGCGGCAGCCAGGCGGGGGCGCCGACCAGGCCATCGACCAGCCGCCGCCAGGCGCAGAGTTCGGATCGCCCCGGCTTGCGCTCACCGAAGAACATGGCGATGGTCTCGCCCGTGGCGTCGAACAATTCCAGCGAGCTCACCAGCCCGTCGCTGGTGGGCTTGCGCACGGCCCAGGCCTGGGCCACATGGTCT
>JBBRVT010000658.1:0-2141 GCA_038246615.1 Burkholderiales bacterium | reverse complement strand
TGCTCGTCAGCGCCGCCGGCACGCTGAATGGCGAGTCGGTCTCGGTGGTCGCCATCGTGCCGACCTTGAGCGCCAAGGCAGACAACACGGCCAACGTGACCTCGCTCACCAATGCCGTGGCTGCCCTGGTCGCGCCCGGTGGTGATCTGAATGCGCTGACATCGGCGGCGGCCATCGCAGCGGTCAACGCCACCGCAGTGGCCAACGCGTCGGCTGCGGTCGTGAACACACTGAAGTCGAACCCTGCGTTCGCCGCTGCGCTCGGCGCGGGGTTCGACCCGCTGACCACAGCGTTCAAGGCCGACCGCAGCGGTATCGACTCTGTGCTCGACCAGGTCTCGGTGACGGTCGGCAGCAACAGCGTGGCGATCACCAACCTGGCCGCGCCCACCGACACATCCGGCGCCCCGCCAGCATCGGTGACCCTGGCCGCCGCCCAGGTGGCCGACCCGACCCGAGCGCCCACGCTGCCGGCGAGCCTGCCTGCCGCTGACCTGCCCACCGCAGCGCAGATGGCGGCACTGGCCAAGAAGCTCGAAGACTGCCTGGCGTTGCCCATCGACCAGCGCGTGACGCTGAACGCCGACAAGGTCGTGACGGCGGTGTCGGCAGCCTGCAACTACGCGCCCGCGCAATGGAAGTCGGACGGCGGCAACTGGGCCGACCGGGTCGGCATGGGCACGCTGCGCCACAGCACAAACACCGGCAGCAAGGCCGGCGCGCCCACCATCGCGGTGGTGCTGGCTGCCCGCAATGCCGTCAGCCCGGAGGTCAGGCATCCCGACTGCGACACCCAGACCTGCGTGGTGATGAACGTGCCGATGACCACACCGTCGGGCAAGGCCTGGAGCACGGTCTGGCAACTCGGCCGCACCGGCGGACAGTGGGACTACGTCGGCAACCAGCTTCCGTACTCCATGTTCGTCGAGCACCGGATGCTGCGCAAGGTTGGGCTCAACACCGAGCGAGCAGCTGCGCTGCCAACGAACTACTACCACCGTGACCGCGTTGAATCGATCATGCGTCTGAGCTTCAACCCAGACGCCACCGGGGCCGAGAACAGCAACAACATCCGTGCTGTGGTCTGGAAGGGTCCGGGGCTGCCGGACGCCGGTGTCGTGACGCACCGCTCGCAAACCTGCGGCACGGCAGAGCGCTTCACCATCACCAACCAGGAAGGCAAGCTGAACGTCAATAACAGCGTAGCGACCCGGCAGTTCTGGAATGGCAACGGCGGGGCTGATTTCTTCCTCGATGCCGTGAACCTGGACGGCGCAGCCTTGGCAATGCCGACGCCTTCTGCCAACTGGAACACGACTGCAGCACCGGTGGCCCAGGACATGCGCGGCACAGCATTCACCGGGACGATCCCCGCGTGGTCCGTCTACACGGCAGAGATCTACTACTACACCAACACCGGCACAACGCCCGACCAGATCATCGTCGTACGCACCGGCACGCCGTTCGAGCCGGCTGCTGTTGCGGCGGCCAAGAACTGGCCTGCATTTTCGGATGCCTTTATCTCGAAGTACCTGAAGCCTGACGGGGATGGTGCTGGCTCCATCACCACGCTGGATCAGGCCGTGAGCTGGACCAGTCCGTCCGATGTTGCCGTGGCCAACGGCTATCTGTTCTCATCGAACTGGGAGTCGATGACCAACGTCAACAGCATGACCGCCTGGTATGCGAAGCGGGGCATCATCATGTTCCGGCCGGTATCGCTGGGCGACACGTCGATGACCGGCTACGAGTGGTTTCCGCGCCAATCCGGAACGGCTCTGTCGACGTATACACGGAACCTGGGCGTGAACCCGAACCCCCGCTGCGACATCAATGAACTGGTACGCCTCGATGCCGATGCCACCAAGGGCGCCTACCGTGAAGCCGGGCTGGGATTCCGCAGTCCTGATCGCAAGGTTTACAACCAAGTCATGTTCTGGAGCAATTGAGCATCGCCAGCGCGCTCGTCGGGGTGCGCAACCAGGGGTGCGGCACGCCGTACCCCTGGTTGCATCCGACCCGTCCCAAGCCACCGGCCAAGTCGGCCGGCTATCTGGCGGTCAGACACCACCCGTGCGCGCGCTGACGGGCCGCCAACGCCTCGCGTCGGCCTGCCCAGGCCAACTCGCATTCGCCGTGGC
>JBBRVT010000657.1:0-2152 GCA_038246615.1 Burkholderiales bacterium | reverse complement strand
CGCATGCAGGGCAGCGAGGCCGCCCGCCTGCTCGACCAGGTGCGCGAGGAAGCCCGCGTCGCCGCCCGGTAGGCATGACCGCCCCCACGTCGCTACGCTCCTGCCCCCCGAGGGGGCGCTCAGCCGCCTTGGGGCGGCCCGGCGGCGGCTGAGCACGCCGCCACTGCCATGTTCGCCAAGGGCTCGCCCGGCCACCTGGCCGAGAACGTGATGCACTTCGCCCGGGTGCTGCGCACTGCCGGCATGCCGGTGGGCGGCGACCGGGTGCACACGGCGCTGGCCGCCCTGCAGGTGGCGGGGCTGGAAAGCAGGCGTGATTTCCACGCCGTGCTCAGCGCCTGCCTGATCGACCGCATCGAGCACCGCGCGCTGTTCGACCAGGCCTTCGTGCTGTTCTGGCGCGACCCCGACCTGATGGGCCGCATGCGCGCCCTGCTGCTGCCGCAGGTCCACCTGAAGGAAGGCGCCCAGCCGCCGCCGCCCGAGAACCGCCGCCTGGGCGAGGCGCTGTTCCCGCACCAGCCCAACCGCCCGCCCGAAGCGCCTGAACAGGAGCAGATCGAGATCCACGCCGAGCTGACCTGGAACGACCGCGAAGTGCTGCGCCAGGCCGATTTCGACACCATGACGGCCGACGAATGGCGCGAGGCCCAGCGCCTGCTGTCGCAGCTGCGCCTGGTGTTCGAGCCGCTGCCGACCCGGCGCACCCGCCGCGCCGGTCGCCCCGGCAAGGCCGACTGGCGCGCCACGCTGGCGGCCATGGCCCGCCACGGCGGTGAGCTGTGGGACACCCGCTGGCGCGCCCCGCGCATCCAGCCAGCGCCGCTGCTGGTGCTGGCCGACATCTCCGGCTCGATGAGCCGCTACTCGCGCATGCTGCTGCACTTCGCCCATGCGCTGGGCCATGCCGAGGCCAAGGTGGAGAGCTTCGTCTTCGGCACCCGGCTCACCCGCACCACACGCCTGCTGAAGAGCCGCGACCCCGACATCGCCGTGGGCCAGGTGGTGCGTGCGGTGGCTGATTGGTCGGGCGGCACCCGCATCACCACCAGCCTGCATGACTTCAACCAGCACTGGGCGCGGCGCGTGCTGACCGGCCGCACCACGGTGCTGCTGATCAGCGACGGGCTGGAGCATGGCGACACGCGCCAGCTGGCCTTCGAGATGGAGCGCCTGCACAAGCGCTGCCGCCGCCTGATCTGGCTGAACCCGCTGCTGCGCTTTGCCCGGTTCGAGCCGCGCGCGGCCGGTATCCAGGCCATGCTGCCGCATTGCGACCGCTTTCTGCCGGCGCACAACCTGCAAAGCCTGGCCGACCTGGTCGGCGTGCTGGCCGCACCCGACGCCGGGCCACAGCGCACCCGCTGAAGGCCGCATCCGCTGAAGGCCGCATTCGAGGGCCGTATTCGAGGGCCGGGTTCGGCGGCCAGATTCAAGTGGCGGTTGCAGCTGGAGAACCTGTAGGCGCCCAGCAGCGACACGCTGCGCTTCCAGGGCCGCGCAGCGGCTGGCCACCGAGCGTTTCGAGACCTTCGAGCCCTTCGATACCCAGCGGCCGGCGCGCCACCCGGCGGCGGCCGAGCCGCTGGCGGCCGTGCCGGCGCCGGCGCCGCAGGGCCTGATCGCCAGGATGCCGGCATGGCTGAAGCGCCTGTTCGGCGGCCGACTGGCGGTGCGCCGACAATGGCGGCATGAAGTCCCGCGGTGTCCATCTGCAGTACAGCTTCGAGGCCACCGGCCAGCGTGGCGCGGCCTTGCACAACCCCTTGTTCGATCTGTTGTCTGCCGTGCATGAGCATGGCTCGATCCAGCATGCCGCCCGCAGCCTGGGCGCCAGCTACCGCCACGTCTGGGGCGCGCTCAAGCGCTGGGAAGAGAACCTGGGTGAGCCGCTGGTGACCTGGGCGCAGGGCCAGCCGGCGCGGCTGACGCCCTTCGCCGACCGGCTGCTGTGGGCCGAGAAGCGGGCCCGCGCCCGGCTGACGCCGCACATCGAGGCGCTGCGCTCCGAACTCGAGCGGGTGCTGGCCGACGCGCTGGACGGCAGCCAGCATGTGCTCACCGTCTTTGCCAGCCATGACCTGGCGCTGCCGATGCTGCGCGACCTGGCCAACCAGTCGCATGGCCTGCACATCGACCTGCGCTTTGCCGG
>JBBRVT010000656.1:0-2156 GCA_038246615.1 Burkholderiales bacterium | reverse complement strand
GATCACGCCCTGGGCATGCTTGAACAGCGTGGCGGGGGCGGCCTTGTCGCCACCGGTGGCGGCCTTGTCCAGCGCCTTCTGCACGTTCTTGACCACGGTGCGGAACTTCGACCGCAGTGCGGTGTTGGCGGCATTGACCTTTTCGTCCTGGCGCACGCGCTTGAGGCCCGAGGCCAGGCGAACGGTTTTCTTCTTGGCTTTGGAAGCAGTGGGCATGCTGGTGAAAATCCTGTGTCGAAGACCTGGGTCGGATAAGTTGGTTTGATCTGTCTGCCGGGCGCGCTGGTGCATGTCAGGCACTGTTGCATCTCGGACACTGGTGAATCCAGTTCACCATGCCATGCCGGGCAAAGACCGCGAGTATAGCATCTGGTCAAGGGCCCGGCAAAGTGCTGACCAGGCGCTTCTTATAATGCGCCTTCGGATGGTTTCGGCGGCACCCTGGCGGCCCGGCCCCGCCTCGGCTCGCGCCACCTGACACGCACCTTCGCCTGCATGAATCTGTTCAAGGCCGCCATTTCGGTTTCCGCCCTCACGCTGCTGTCGCGCATCACCGGCCTGGTGCGCGAGCAGATCGGCGCCGCGCTGTTCGGCACCTCGGCGATGATGGACGCGTTCCAGATCGCCTTCCGCATCCCCAACCTGCTGAGGCGGCTGTTTGCCGAAGGTGCGTTCTCGCAGGCTTTCGTGCCGCTGCTGGCGGCCACCCGTGCGGCCCATGGCGACGCCGCCACGCGCGACCTGGTCGACGCCGTGGCCACGGTGCTGGTGTGGGCGCTGCTGGTGGTGTGCGCGGTGGGCATCGTCGCCGCACCGGTACTGGTGTGGCTGCTGGCCTCGGGCTTCGACCCGACCACCGAACACGCCGCCGTGCAGATGACCCGCTGGATGTTCCCCTACATCGGCTTCATGTCGCTGGTGGCGCTGTCCTCGGGCGTGCTGAACACCTGGCGCAACTTCGCCATCCCTGCGTTCACGCCGGTGCTGCTCAATCTGAGCGTGATTGCTGCGGCGCTGCTGCTGGTGCCGCCGTTGCGTGCGCGCGGCATCGAGCCGATCTACGCGCTGGCCGTCGGCGTGGTGGTGGGCGGCGTGCTGCAACTGGCCATCCAGGTGCCGGCGCTGCTTCGCATCGGCATGCTGCCGCGCTTCGGCCTGTCGCTGGCGCATCTGGGCATGGCCTGGCACCACCCCGGCGTGCGCCAGATCCTGGCGAAGATGGGGCCGGCGCTGTTGGGCGTGTCGGTGGCGCAGATCTCGCTGATCATCAATTCCCAGATCGCCAGCCACATGGGCCCCGGGGCGGTGTCCACCCTGGTGTATGCCGACCGGCTGATGGAGTTGCCCACCGCCTTGCTGGGTGTGGCGCTGAGCGTGGTGCTGACGCCGCAGATGTCGGCCGCGCGTGCCCAGGGCGACCTGCGCGCCTATTCCAGCCTGCTGGACTGGGGCCTGCGCCTGGTGGTGCTGCTGGCCCTGCCCTGCGCGGTGGCGCTGGCGGTGTTCGGCCAGCCGATGGTGGCGGTGCTGTTCCACCGCGGCGCCTTCGACGCGCAGGCCGTGGCCACGACCACGCTGGCGGTGATGGGCTATGGCGCCGGCGTCATCGGCCTGGTCGGGGTGAAGGTGGCCGCGCCGGCCTACTACGCCCAGCAGGACATGACCACGCCGATGCGGGTGGCCATCGGCGCGCTGGTGTTCACCCAGCTGCTCAACGCCGCGCTGATCGGCGGGCTGGGCATGGGGGTGGCGGCGCTGGCGCTGTCCATCGGGCTGGCCGCCAATGCCAATGCGGCGGCGCTGGTGTGGGGGCTCAAGCGCAGCGGCAGCTATCTGCCGGCCGCCGGCTGGTGGCAATTCACCCTCAAGGTGGTGGCCGCCAGCCTGGCGATGGGCGCGGGCATGGCCTGGGCTGCGCGCCGCTTCGACTGGCTGGCCATGGGCGCGCATGAACTGCAGCGCGCCGGGGCGATGGCGCTGGCACTGGGCGCCGCGGCGTTGCTGTACTTCGGCGTGCTGGCGCTGCTGGGCGTGTCGCTACGCAGCCTCTTGCGCAAGGACTGAGAGCCTGAGAGCGCCCCCAGACCTGCCGCTGCGCGTCAGGCCCCCCGAGGGGGATGAGGAAACTTGGGAGCGGCCCGGCGTTTCCTCATGAG
>JBBRVT010000655.1:0-2158 GCA_038246615.1 Burkholderiales bacterium | reverse complement strand
TGTCGGGCGCGATGATGGTGGTGCCGAACAGGCCCACCTCATGCACCGTGCCGGTGACGCCACCCGCCTGCACAAAGTCACCCACCTTGAACGGCCGCAGCACCTGCATGAACACGCCGGCGGCAAAATTGGTGAGCAGGCGGCCCCACGATATGCCGATGGCCAGGCCGGCGCCGGCCAGCAGCGCGGCAAAGCTGGTGGTCTTGACGCCGAAGATGTCGAGGATGGCCAGCACCAGCACCACATTCAGCACCACGCTGAAGATCGACCTCAGGTAGTTGGCCAGGGTGGCGTCCACCTTCTTGCCGCGCTCCAGCGCCATGCCCAGCGCGCAGCACCAGGCTGATCAGCCAGCGGCCCACAATCCAGGCGGCCAGCGCGCCCAGGATCTTCAGCCCGAAGTCCGCGCCCTGCGTGGTCAGAAATGTGGCGATGGTTTCGACGTTCATGTGCTTGCACTCCTGTTCGTTCTGCGGCCTCCCTCTCGGGCGGCGCGCGATGATGGCGTCGCCTGCGGGGCGCGACAACTGCAGCAGCGTCTGTTCATGCGCATGACCACCTGTCTTGTTCGAAATGGTGTGGCGCCGCAGCCACCGGCAGTGCAGCCGCCGCTGGCGGGCCTGGCTGCCGTGGCCGGCCCCGGCACCCGCCTGCTTCTGCTGGGCAGCTTCCCGGGTGCTGCCTCGCTGGCGGCGCAGCAGTACTACGGCCACCCGCGCAACCAGTTCTGGCCGCTGCTGTCGGCGATCTGGCAGGCCGATCTCGCCGGTCTGCCTTATGCCGACCGGCTGTGCGCCGTGCAGGAGCGGGGCCTGGGCCTGTGGGATGTGCACGCCAGCTGTCGGCGCCAGGGCAGCCTGGACAGCGCCATCCGCGATGCGGTGCCCAACGACCTGTCCGGCCTGGCCGCGCGCCTGCCGCAGTTGCAGGCCATCGCCCACAACGGCGGCGAATCGGCCCGTGCGATGCGGGTGACCGGCGCGCTGGGCCTGCCGGTGCACCGCCTGCCCAGCAGCAGCCCGGCCAACGCCAGCTGGTCGTTCGCGCGCAAGCTGGCCGCCTGGCAGGCGGTGTTCCGGCAACATGGGCTGGCCTGATGGCGAAGAAGACGCAGACCCATCTGGCCGGCGCCACGATCAGTGAGTTCGACGGCGTGCGCTACCTGCACCTGGGCACCGACTGGGTGCAGGGCGCGATGCGCATCCGCAGCCCGCGCAAGCTGGAGCTGGATTACATCCAGCGCATGATGGCCTGGCTGCTGTGGCGCCCCAGCGATGCGCTTGGCCAGGGCCGTGCGGTGCAGCTGGGCCTGGGCGCCGGCGCGCTCACCCGCTTCAGCCACCAGGTGCTGCGCTGGCGCACCACGGTGGTGGAGATCAACCCCAGCGTGATCGACGCCAACCGCCTGTGGTTCCATCTGCCGGCCGACGACGCGCTGCTGCAGGTGCTGCAGGCCGACGCCGCGCGCTGGGTGCAGGACAGCGCGCATCTGCAGACAGTGGACGCGCTGTGCGTCGACCTGTACGACCATGACGCTGCCGCGCCGGTGCTGGACGACGAACCCTTCTACAGCGCCTGCCGCGGCCTGCTGGCCCCGGGCGGGCTGATGGCGGTGAACCTGTTCGGCCGCGACAGCAGCTTTGCGCGCAGCGCCGCGCGGGTGGCGGCAGCATTCGGCGCCGACCAGGTCTGGCAACTGGCGCCCACCGCCGAAGGCAACACCGTGCTGGTGGCCGGCCGCGACGTGGCAGTGCCCGACCGGGAAACACTGACCGCGCGCGCCGACCTGATCGAGGCCCGCTATGGATTGAAGGCGCGCAAGTGGCTGCGGTTGGTGCGACCGTACGAGCCTGGGCCGGGGTGAGCGGCTGGTTGGGGCTCGTTGCTGTCTTTGCCGTTGTTGAACAGCCGACATTCACAGTTCGAGGCGAGGCCGAGGACGGCGGGTGACTGGCTGACTCCGTGTCATTCCGGGCCTTCGGCCCTCCCTTCTTTACCTGCGTCAGCCAGTCACCCGCCGTCCTCGTCCTGGAGGCAGTAGTGGCCCTTGAGGGGCAAAAGTTCGCGCGCCACGGTGGTGCCTGAGCGTCGGGTCGGGCGGGCGTGTTCTGCGTAAGTAAAGAAGGGAGGGCCGGAGGCCCGGAATGACATGGAGCAG
>JBBRVT010000654.1:0-2163 GCA_038246615.1 Burkholderiales bacterium | reverse complement strand
TGCGTTCTTCGAATCACTGACCACCGCGTTCAGTGCCCGCCGCGCCGATGTGTCGCTGGTGTTCGGCCTGTGCGGGCTGGTCTACTTCACCGGCGGCGCAGCTGCCGGCCTGGCGGCTGACCGTTACGGGCCGCGGGTGGTGTGCGGCGCCGGCATGCTGTGCATCGCCGCTGGCCTGGCCCTCAGCAGCCTGGCCACGTCGATCTGGATGGTGTACCTGTCCTACGGCGTGGGCATCGGCGTGGGCATCGCGCTGGTCTACACCCCGTCCATCGCCTGCGTGCAGCCCTGGTTCAGCCGCCGCCGCGGGCTGGCGGCGGGCATCGCCAGCGCCGGCATCGGCGCCGGCACGGTGCTGGTGCCGCTGCTGGCCACCGTGCTGATCGCCACGTTCCAGTGGCGCAGCGCCATGCTGGGGCTGGCGCTGGGCGTGCTGCTGCTGGGCTTCAGCGCCACGCTGTTGCTGCAGCGTGCGCCGTCGGCCAGCGGCGCCGGCGGGCGTGCGGTGGCCGGCCACAGCCTGCGCCAGGCCATGGCCACGCCGCAGTTCCGCTGGTTCTACCTGATGACGGTGCTGGCCGGGCCGGTGATGTTCGTGCCCTTCGCCCATGTGTCGGCCGCCGCGCGCGACCTGGGCGTGGCCGACGCCCGCGCAGTGGGCCTGGTCGGGCTGATCGGCATCGGCAGCCTGGTCGGGCGCTTTGCGATCGGCGCCCTGGCCGACCGGGTGGGCCGCCCGCTGATGCTGGCCCTGTCCATGGCGTCGATGGGCCTGTGCTTCCTGGTGTGGTGGGGCGCCGGCGGCTGGGGCGCGATGGCGGTGTTCGCGCTGTGGATGGGCCTGAGCTACGGCGGCATCGTCTCGCTGATGCCGGCGCTGTGCATGGACCTGTTCGGCGCGCGGGCGGTGTCGGCCATCATCGGCACGCTCTACACCGGCGCGGCCGCCGGCAACCTGCTGGGGCCCTGGCTGGCCGGCGCGGTGTTCGACGCCACCGGCAGCTACAACACGGTGATCTGGGGCTGCCTGGTGCTGTCGGCGCTGGCCACGGCAGCCGCCTGGCGCCTGGTGGGGCCGCCGCCGCCGGCACCACCGCCGCCCCCATCCGCCACGTCACCCACCTCGCCCATGCTGCCGACCTCCGCATGAAGACGCTGTCCTGCGGCATCCTGGTGCTGTGCGACCAGCACGAACTGCTGCTGTGCCATGTCACCGGCGCGTGGCACTGGGACATCCCCAAGGGCGGCGTCGACCCCGGCGAGGCGCCACTGGCCACCGCCCTGCGCGAGACACGCGAAGAGTGCGGCATCGACTTCAGCGGCCAGCGCCTGCTGGACCTGGGCCAGATGCCCTACCGCCCGCGCAAGGACCTGCACCTGTTCGCCGTGCTCAGCCCGCGCTTCGACACCGCCAGCTGCCACTGCGACACCTGCTACAGCGACACCTGGGGCCGCGACCGGCCCGAGATGGACGGCTTCGAATGGACCCGCTTCGACCGCGTGCACCGCCGTTGCGCCCGCCACATGGGCGAGGTGCTGACGCAGAAACTCTCGTTGCCGGCCCTGTTGGCCCGTCTGCAGACCGGGGCCGCCTAGACTGCTGCGCTCCTGTCGCTGCCCACCGCCACCATGCCGCCACACACCATGATCCTGTTCCGCCACCTGGCCGCCGCATTGCTGCTGGCCGCCGCCACCCTGTTGCCGCCGGCCCGGGCCCAGGCCCTGCCGGCCGGTGTGCAGCAGCTGACCCAGGTCGAAGGCATCACCGAGTACCGGCTGACCAACGGCCTGCAGGTGCTGCTGGTGCCCGACGCCACCAAGCCCAGCACCACGGTGAACGTGACGTACCGGGTGGGCTCGCGCCACGAGAACTACGGCGAGACCGGCATGGCCCATCTGCTGGAGCACCTGATCTTCAAGGGTACGCCGACCCAGCGCAACCTGATGGCCGAGTTCGGCCGCCGCGGCCTGCGCTACAACGGCAGCACCAGCTTCGACCGCACCAACTACTTCGCCAGCTTCTCGGCCAATGACGAGACGCTGCGCTGGTACCTGGCCTGGCAGGCCGATGCGATGGTCAACAGCCTGATCGCCCGCAGCGACCTGGACACCGAGATGACGGTGGTGCGCAACGAGATGGAGTCGGGCGAGAACAACCCGGTG
>JBBRVT010000653.1:0-2183 GCA_038246615.1 Burkholderiales bacterium | reverse complement strand
TCCGGGGCCCGGGTCTTCCTTGTACGAAGGCGTGACCTCGCCGTGGCCGAGGATGCGCGCGGGCAGGATCTGGTGGCGCTGCACGATGTCGCGCACGAGGGGGATCAGCACCTCCATCTGCCGCTCGGGGAAGGGCTGGTAGATGCGTTCGCCATTGGGCCCGGGCTTGTAGCCGGGATGCACGATCTCGATGCCGACGCTGCTGGCGTTCAGCATCCTGTGCCCCTTCCAGGCGCTGGCGCCGGAATGCCAGGCACGACGCGACTCGTCCACCAGCCGGAACAGACGCGCCGGCGTCTCGTCACTGAGCAGGTAGTGCGACGACACCTCCTGCTCGGTCAGGATCTTCATCGACAGCGGGAAGTCGGCCACGGTGTAGTGGATGACGAGAAACAGCACCCGGCTGTCCTGCCCCTTGGCCACGCGGCTGGTGTCGATGGCCACGCCGCCCGATGTGCGGGGCAGCGGCGCGGCACAGCCCGCGAGCCAGGCTGCGCCGGCGGCACAGGCGCCGACGAAGGCGCGGCGGGTGGCGGGTTGCGTGGGCGACTGCGCGGGCGGCTGCGTGGGCGAGTGCGTGAGCGGCTGTGTGCGCGGCTGGGTGGGCTGTGCAGGCAGGGTGGGCAGGGTCGTCATCGGCGGGCGTCTCCGGAAGGCGTGATCTTGGCAGGCGCCGGGTTGACAGGCGCTGAGTTGACAGGCGCCGGGTTGGCGCCGGTTGAAGCGGCGGGCGAAAGTGCCGCCGCAGCCATGCGCGCCGCGGCCAGGTGGGCCGGGCGGCTGGCGCGCTGCACGGCAGGTGCGACCGGCAGCGCGGCCGCCAGTGTGCTGCGGCAGCTGGCTTCGACGGCGGGATGCAGCGCCCAGACGCGGCCCGCCAGCGCCACCGGGCGCAGACCCAGGCGGCGCAGCAGCGCCAGTGCCGGGCGCGCCAGTTCGCTGCCGGCGGCCTGCAGGATGGCCAACGCGGTGGCGTCGCCGGCCTGCGCCGCGGCGGCCACCTCCAGCGCCAGGCGGCCCAGGGTGCCGCGGTCGCTGCCCGGACCCTGATAGACCCAGGCGCGGGTGGCTGCCCAGTCGGTGCCGCCGATGGCGTCGAACAGCCGCCGCGCCAGCAGGCTGTGGCGCCAGGCGCCTGGGGCGTCGTCCTCGGCCCGCCAGACCGCACGCAGCGCCTGCTGCGCGATCCAGGCGCCGCCGCCGGCGTCGTCGATCACCAGACCGCGGCCACCGGCGCGGTGCAGCTTGCCGCCCGCGTCGATGGCCGCAGCCACCGCGCCGGTGCCGGCGTACAGCACCAGCCCGGTGCCGGGCGCGAAGGCGGCATGGCAGGCGAGTTCGATGTCGTTCATCAGCCGCAGCGCCGGGGCCGGCGGGCCGAAGACCGTGCCCAGCAGCGCCGCCAAAGCGTCGTGCTGGCCGGGGTCGAAGCCGGTCACACCGGCCACGAGACGGCCAATCAGGGCCTGTGGCGCAGCTGGGACGGCCTCTGTCACTGTGGTGGCAACGGGCGTTGCCAAAGTCGCCGTCAAAGCCGCTGTCGGTGCCGCCGTCAGCGCCGCCGTCAGTGACGCTGTCAGTGCCGCCTCCACTGCCGCCATCACATCGGCCGCCACCGGCTGCAGCGCCAGGGCGATGGCGCTGCGGCCGGCCTCGCTGCCCAGTTGCAAGGCGGTCCAGCCCGGGGCCACACCCTGGGCCAGCAAGTCGCCGTGAGCCCCTGTCAGTGCCCAGCGGCACTGGGTGCCGCCCACGTCCAGTCCCAGGCCGAAGTGGGGGGCGGTTGGGGTGGATGCGGGGGCGTCCCGGTCGACGTTCATGGGCGCCTATTGTTCCAGTGCAGCCCCGTGCAGCCTGGCTGCATCACGGCTGCATCGCGGCTGCATCGCGGCTGCGTCACGGTTGCATCGCGGTTGCGTCACCGTTGCATCGCGGTTGCGTCAGGGCTGCGTCACGGCGGCGTCAGAGTGGCCTGGGCGCTGGCGGCCCACCCACGGCCCCACGGGCACCGCGCGGGTGTGGCGACGGGGCTGGCCAACCTTCTGATCGCCACCTCGCTGGCCACGGCCCCGCGCGGGTATGGCGACGGGTGTGGCGACGGGTGGCGACAATCGCGGCCATGCCGCGCCCTTGCCCGCCCGCCCAAGCCCTGCGGGGTCTTGCACCGTTGAACGCCAGGCCGG
>JBBRVT010000652.1:0-2205 GCA_038246615.1 Burkholderiales bacterium | reverse complement strand
GCTCAAGGCCCGCATGAACGCCGACCTGCACATGGCCGAGGACCTGAAGAACACCGGCAAGGGCAACCTCTTCGTCATCTTCGGCGAGCCCGACATCGATCTGCTGCCCGAGCCGGACGGCAAGCTGCGTGTGAAGGTGAACGGCGTGGATGTCTTCAAGCCGCAGACCGGCGAAGTCGTCAGCGACGGCGCCGACGGCATTGCTTGCTGGTTCATCGACACCGACTACAACGAAGAAAGCTTCTTCGTGCGCCACGCCTACTTCCTGGGTGCCAACGACCCCTACAGCGCGCTCAAGACGACGCTGAAGGCCGAGATCAACGCCGAGGCCTGGGCGACGCTCAACAGCGACACGTCACGGGCGTTCGAGAAGCCGAAGAACGGGCGCATCGCGGTGAAGGTCATCAATCACCTGGGCGATGAGGTGATGAAGGTGTTCAGGGTGGGAGTGTGAGCGCCCCGATCTGGATTGGCGCGGACCCTGGTGGCAAAGGGCGCTTCGGCATCGCTGTGCTGATCGATCCCGATCCACCATTGACGGCAGTTGTGAGTTGTGTGGACGAGGCCATTGCATTTGTCTTGGCCCACATCGGAAAGCAACCGGCAGGCGTGGGGGTGGACGCGCCGCTCTGGTGGACCTCCGGGCCTTCAGGCGATCGGCACGCAGACCAGTGGCTGCGCAAACGTTACCGCCTATCAGGGGGTGAAGTTCAGGCTGCAAACTCGCTGCGTGGCGCGGCGCTGACACAGGGTGTAATGTTTGTTCATCGGCTTCGCGAAACCTATCCTGCTGTGCGGGTAACTGAGAGCCACCCAAAGGCACTACTCAAGGCAATTGCGGATGGATGTTGGGCGACGTTCGCTGCGCGATTCAATGTCAATGCCAGTCCAGCCGACGAACACACCCGTGACGCCATCGTCGCCGCCGTGGCAGCGAGAGAAACATTTGACGGCCGATGGACCGCGAATCTGGCGAACTCACGACTGACAAGCGAACAGGACCCCCTCACCTATTGGCTTGCGCCGATTCACTACGGATGGCCGGAAGAGTGATGGAGTTCCGTATCGCCGACACCTTCACCGACAGCCTTGCACGTCTGACCGGCGACGAGCAGAAGGCCGTGAAGACGACGGCCTTTGACTTGCAGATGAATCCAGCCGGGTCGGGCTTGAGCTTTCACAAGCTAGACAAGGCCAAGGACAAGAACTTCTGGTCAGTGCGGGTGAGCAGCGACATCCGGCTCATCGTTCACAAGGTGCAAGACAGCCTGTTGCTCTGCTTCGTGGACCACCACGACAGGGCATACGACTGGGCCGCGCGGCGAAAGCTAGAGACGCACCCGAAGACAGGTGCCGCGCAGTTGGTCGAGATACGCGAGACGGTGCAAGAGATCATCGTCCCGGTCTACGTGCAGACGGCGCTTCCGCTGGCGCCGCAACCTGCGTCTGCATTGAAGCCGATCTTCTCCGGCAGGTCGGACGATGAACTGCTCGGCTACGGCGTGCCCGCCGAGTGGATCAACGACGTGAAGCAGGCGACCGAGGACACGCTGCTGGCCTTGGCGGACCACCTGCCCGCCGAGGCGGCCGAGGCGCTGCTTGAACTGGCGACAGGTGGCAAGCCCCGAGTGCCCGCGCCTGCGGTGGCCTCCGCAAACCCCTTCGATCACCCGGATGCCCAGCGCCGCTTCCGCGTGATGACGAACGTCGAGGAACTTCAAGCGGCGCTCGACTTCCCGTGGGAAAAGTGGACCGTCTTCCTGCACCCCGAGCAACGCCAGTGGGTGGAGCGCGACTACACCGGGCCGGCCCGTGTGTCAGGCTCTGCCGGCACCGGCAAGACCATCGTGGCACTGCACCGTGCCGTGCATCTGGCCCGTGCCCACCCCGGGGCGCGGGTGTTGCTGACGACCTTCTCCGACACGCTGGCGCACGCGCTGCACACCAAACTGAAGCGCTTGGTCGGCAGCGAGCCGCGCCTTGCCGAGCGCATCGATGTTCACTCACTCAATGCCATCGGGCAGCGCCTGTACAAGTCGAACTACGGGCCGATCACGCTGGCCAGCCGCGAAGCCGTGCGGGCGCTGATGCAACAGGCATCAGCGGCGGTGAGCGGCCACAAGTTCAGCCTGCAGTTTCTGATCACCGAATGGGACCAGGTGGTGGATGCCTGGCAGTTGGCGACCTGGGAGGCGTACCGTGATG
>JBBRVT010000651.1:0-2207 GCA_038246615.1 Burkholderiales bacterium | reverse complement strand
GACGGCATGGCGGAACGACACGCCCCGGCTCTTGATGACCCAGTCAATCGGCCCGCCGCCGATCTGGCAACCGAAGCAGTGCCACAGGTTCTTTGCCGGCGTCACCACCAACGAGGCCTCGGCGTCGTCGTGGAACGGGCAGCGCCCGAGCTTGTCCTTGCCCGCCTTCTTCAGCTCCACCCCCGACGCCTCGACCAAACGCTCGACCGACACCTCGTTCTTTAGCCGCTCGATTTCGGTGTCGGGGATGCGTGGCATGGGCAATTCCTTAGTGAGTTGCAGGGACTTTGACCCAACAGAGTGGAGTAAAAAGATAACTCCACATCAGGATACTCTATCGTAGAGTACCGTCAAGCATGCAACGCCCGTCCCCCACCACAGCCAGATCTATCCTGATGAACACCATCACCCACACACCACTGGCCGTGAACATCAAGGACGAGTCGTTCTTCAAGGAGATGGGCACCCGCATCGCCCTGGCTCGCAAGGAACGCAACATCACGCAGGTGCAGCTGGCCGCCACGCTGGGCATCGCCCAGCAGACGCTGGCGCACTACGAGGGCGGGCGGCTGCGGCTGCCGGCTTCCCTGCTGCCGGCGTTGGCGCAGGAGCTGCAGCTTCCGGTCGAAGACCTGCTCGGGCAGCACGTCGCCGCCAAGACGCGAGCCAAGCGCGGGCCAGTGCCGGCGCTGGTGCGGCACATGGAACGCATCAGCGAGCTGCCCAAGACGCAACAGAAGTTCGTGATGCAGATGATCGAGACCGTGCTCGCGCAGCAAGGGCGCTGAGAACCTCAAGGAGTACGCAATGACAGCAATCGAAGTTCAGTTGATCGAGCGGCTGAAGAAGCTGCCCCCCAGCCGCGTGGCCGAGGTGGTGGACTTCGTCGATTTCTTGGCCGCGCGTGAAGAGCGCACGGCAGCAGCGCAGCGGCTCACCGAGGGCCTGGCCAAGCTAGATGCACTGAAGCTGCCGACGATCTCCGAAGATGAGATCGAGGAAGAGATTCAAGCAGCACGGCACGAGCGACGCAGCAAGCAAGGCGCCTGATCGGTGCGCTTCGTCCTCGACACGAATCTGCTCGTCTCGGGCGTCATCGCCGCCGGGTTGCCGCGCCGGCTCGTCGATGGCGCCAAGGCCGGTGAGTTCGAGCTTTGCACGAGTGAGGTGCTGCTGGCCGAGCTGCTCGATGTGCTCTCGCGCAGCAAGTTCGCTGCGCGGCTCAGCCAGGCCGGCCTCACGCCCCAGGGCATCGTCGATGACTTGCGGCGCATCGCCGTCATCGTGTCCCCGACCGACACGCCGCGCGTCGTGCCCACCGACCCCGATGACGATCACGTCATCGCCGCAGCACTCGCCGGCGCCGCCGATCTCATCGCCTCGGGCGACAAGCGCGACATCTTGCCGATGGGCAGCTACCAGGGCATCGAGATCGTCACCGCGCGCGTGGCCGCCGAACGGTTGGAGGCGTGGCGCAAGAGCTGACGATAGCCATATCCAATTCATTCGTTAGCTGCGTCGCCCGCATGGAAGCGATCAATCAAGTCCTCTAGAAGCCCGCCTTCAGCGGTGGGTTCATATGCTTCGTCAAATCCGACTTTCGCTAACTGCTCGGTAAAGACTTCGCGGAACTCCTCGGCTCTAGCGGCGGAGACCGCCAACGTTCCAGCGGCGTCCGATCGCCACCGAACGCCCTGAAGACATTCAAGCAAGACCGGCGGAAGGAAGCCTCCCGCCTTGAGGTAGTCAACCTGGCTTCGCGCCAGGTCAACGCGACGAATTAGTGTCTTCATGGAAGGTGCGCTCCCTCACGCGAGAGAGGATTCGTCGAGACGATCTTCCCAGTCTGCGGATTGATCACCACTCGCGCGTTCTCGCCTGTGTAGACCTTGAACGGGCGGCCCAGGTTGTCGACGCCTTCCTTGATCTTGGTCGGGTTCTTTACCGCATCGAGAATCGCGTCGGGCCTGGTGCCTGCACGCTTCGCGCCATCACCGATGACCCGATCGACACCGTGCCTCGTGAGACCAGTAATCGCGGTCCCATCCTTCGCAACGATGCCTACCCCCTTTGCGGCAACACAACACCCCACCGCTCCCTGTCGTACTTCCGGGCCGAGGCCCCAGTGTTCATGCGGGCCGCAGCCCGGTCAGTGCCGACATCGGCGCCAGTGTAAATGCCCAGACCCCTGATGCGGTTTTTCTCGT
>JBBRVT010000650.1:0-2210 GCA_038246615.1 Burkholderiales bacterium | reverse complement strand
GCGGTGAAGCTGTTCAGCGCCTGCGGTCGGTTGAGGGTGAAGGTGCGCACAGCGCCTTGGTTGCTGACAAGCACCAGGGGATCGGACATGGTTGGGCTCCGGAGAATGGGCAAGCTGCCATTCTGCCGCCGGGTAACATCTGCAGCGTCATGTCTGCTCTAGAGTCCGCCCGAGACGCCGCCAACACGTCCGTCCACGAGTTCGCCCCCGGCCTGTTCGTCCGCAGTTTCACGCCGCCGCTGCGGCTGTCGGCCTACAAGCTGATCGCCTTCGACATGGATTCGACGCTGATCAACATCGAATGCGTCGACGAGATCGCCGCCGTGGCGGGGCGCAAGGACGAAGTGGCTGCGATCACCGAAGCAGCGATGCGCGGCGAGATCACCGACTACAAGGACAGCCTGCGCCGCCGCGTGGCGCTGCTGGCCGGCGTGCGCGAGGACGCGCTGCAGCAGGTGTACGACCAGCGCCTGCAGCTCAACCCGGGCGTCGAGATCTTCGTGCAGGCCTGCCAGCGCGCCGGGCTCAAGACCTTGCTGGTCTCGGGCGGCTTCACCTTCTTCAGCGAACGCATCCGCCACCGGCTGGGGCTGGACTTCGCCCGCGCCAACACCCTGGGGCTGTTCAACGGCCGCCTGACCGGCACCCTGTTCGACCGCCCCTGGGGCGACATCTGCGACGGTGCCGAAAAGCGCCGGGTGTTGCTGGAAGTGTGCGAGCTGATGGGCATCGCCCCGGCCCAAGCCATCGCGGTGGGCGACGGCGCCAACGACCTGCCGATGATGTTGGTGGCCGGCCTGTCCATCGCCTACCACGGCAAGCCTGCGGTGCGCGATCAGGCGATGGTCTCGATCGAATCCGGCGGCATGGACCGCGCGCTGGAGCTGCTGCAGGCTTGACGGTGGCCAGGAGGCTGCAGCGGTTGAGGCAGCACATCCGCGCAGACTTTGCAATCCCTCCAAATTTGCTGTTTTGCAGGTTTTGCCAATCATCTGCGCGCGGAGAATATGACGGCTTCGTCTCGCCAGCCAAACAGGTCCGTGTTCCCGCACATGTCCCAGCCCACCCCCAGACACCACGCGCCAGATCAGCGGTCGGCATCCGACCTGCCGCACCTGCGCAGGGCAGACGGCGGGGCTTGGCTGGTGCTGCTGGCCGACGACAATGCAGTCAACCGCGAAGTGGGTACCGCGATGCTGCGGCTGCTGGGGCTGCAGGTGCACACCGCCGAGGACGGCGAGGACGCGCTGCGCATGCTGACCGGGATGGCCTACGACTTGGTGCTGATGGACCTGCAGATGCCACGCCTGGACGGCTTTGCCACTACCCGCAGCCTGCGCGCCCTGCCCGGCCTGCACGCGCTGCCGGTGATCGCCGTCACCGCCAACACCAGCCCGCAGAGCCGCCATGACTGTATCGCCGCAGGCATGGACGGCTTCGTCAGCAAGCCGATCGACATCCTGCTGTTGGCCGAAGCGCTGCAGCGCTGCCTGCCTGCAACGGACTTGATCGGGCGTGACAAGAAATGATCGGGCTCGATCGGGCTTGATCGGGCGCGCCGCAGTTTGCCGTGCGGTGCCTGGTCGGTCGGAAGCCTGTCAGCAGCCCCGTTATAAGCCCCGACAGAAGCCCCGTCAGAAGCCCATCGATGCGAGCAGGTCGTCCACGTCTTCCTGGCCCACCGCCTTGTCGGGCACCTGCGGCCCGGCCAGCTGGTTCTTGTCGGGCCCGGGCATCAGCGGCGCCCCGCCTTCGCTCTGCGCCAGCATCTGGCGCAGCTGCTGCTCGGCGTGGCCGATGATGGCCACCACTTTCTTGATCACCTGGCCAGACAGGTCCTGAAAGTCCTGCGCCATCATGATGTCGGTCAGCATGCTGTTCTGGGCCTTCTGCAGGACGGCCTGGTGGCGCAGCGCGGCGGTGGCCTCGGCGAGTGCTGCACGCGCCTCGCCCACGCCCAGCGCGGGGTGCGCGCCCACCGCCTGCAGCCGATCGGCCAGCGCCAGCGCCTCGGCGGCTGCCGACTGGCACACCGGCTGCGCGGCGTCGACCATGTTCAGCACCTTCATCGCGGCGTCTTCGGTCATCCGGCCCACATAGGCCAGGCGGTCGCGCGCATCGGGCAGCTCATCGGCAAGCTGGTGCAGCGTCACGTCCCAGCCCAGGTCGGACAAGGTGGCGCCCAGGCGGCGCACCAGCGCAGCCAGCTC
>JBBRVT010000649.1:0-2215 GCA_038246615.1 Burkholderiales bacterium | reverse complement strand
TGTCTGGAGCCGCGTGGTGGGCGCCGATGCACCGAACCTGAACTATCTGGAAACCTCGTCGGCCGGCAACAGCTTCGGTGCCTACTGGACCCAGCCCGATGGCAACCCCTGGAACGGCGCGCTGCGCGGCGGTGGCACGGGTTTGTTCGCGGCCGGTTCGCCCTGGAATACGGCGAACTACGCCCGCACCAACGACCCGCATGCGCGCACGCCCATCGCCCCGAACCTGGCCAACCCGATGCAGTTGTGGGCCGGCCAGACCTTGCCGGTGCCATTTGTTGCCAGCAACGACATCAGCACCTTCAGTGTGCTCGACACCGGCATGCGTGCGGTGCGCAGTTTTGCGGTCAATCTGCGCGACCCGGCGGCGCCGGTTCTGGAGTTCGACCGCATTCCCCTGCAGCCTGCAACACCCTGAGAAAGGCCCGCCCCATGCATCCCATCCTTCGATTCATTCCTGCGGCCCTGCTGGCAGGCGCCGGTCTGGCGGCACAGGCTGCGACGCTTCAGTTCGTCGTGCCCACCGGGCCCATCGCACCTGGCCAGGGGCTGTTGGTCTCGGTGCTGGCCACGGACCTGCCGGCCAACGAACCGGTGGCGTTCTACGACATCGACATCGGCTTCAACCCCGCGGCGCTGTCGTTCACCCAAGTCGCCTTCAGCACGGCGCTGGGCAACATCGCCATGGGGCAGGCGACGAATGCCAGCCTGCCGCCCGACATCGTGAACGGGCTGCTGAACCTGTCGGTGCTGAACCTCGATCCGGCCATGCTGGCGGGCCAGGCGCAGACCCTGACGCTGGGCACCCTGAGCTTCACCGCGCTGCTGCCGGGCGAGCACGCGCTGAGCTTCGGCTATGTGCGGCTGGAGAACCTGCTGCAGCAGGCCCTGGCCGTGAACGCGGTGAATGGCGTCGTCAGTGTGGTGCCCGAGCCGGCGAGCTGGGCCATGCTCGGTATGGGCCTGGGCGTGCTGCTGGCCGGCCGCAGCCGCCTGCGAAAACGGACGCAGCAGGTGCCGCGCCTCCCGCGCCGTTAAAGGCGATCTGGGCCGCCTTCAGCGGCTTTCAGAAAACAGGTCGCGGGGGGAGATGGGTTGCCAAGAGTCGCAGCGCGCTGCTGCAAGACAGCTTGTGCAGCAGCCTGGCCAGGGAGGCTGAGACCTTCCCTTTGCAGCCTTGAAAGTCAAGGACCTGCGGTGTTTTGGGGTGGCTGATGGGACTCGAACCCACGACGACCAGAATCACAATCTGGGACTCTACCAACTGAGCTACAGCCACCGCAGAGAGGCCAGAGTATAGCGGCGCTGTGCAGCCCGATCCGGGTCTCGAGTCGCAAGCCACCGAGTGCAGTCGCCGCACCGTCTCACCGCACAGAGACAGCACACAGCGACAGCACACAGAGACAGCGCACAGAGACAGCGCACAGACTTAGCGCGCCGTCTTGGCGCACCGCGTCAGCGCGTCAACGCGTCGGCTCGGACGCAGCCTGCGCCCCCGGCGTGACCACGGCCTTGTAGCGCTGCTTCAGGGCGTCGATGTAGAGCTCGGCCTCGGCCCCCGCCCAGGCCTGTGCCACCTGTGTGCGCAAGGCTGCGTCGCCGCCGGGCGCAGCCTCGCGCGGCAGCACACGGATGATGCGCACGACGAGATAGCCGACGGACTCCAGGTCCAGCCCGGTGACGGTCGGCAGCTTGCTGGCGTCGGCGCCCAGCACGGCGTCCAGCAGCGGCTTGGGCAGGCCCTGCACCTGCGCCGCCTGGCGCGAAACCCGCAGCGGGATGGGCAAGGTCTCGGTCGGGCGCGCACGCAGTTCGGCGACGCGCTTTTCGCCGGCCTCGCGCGCCAGGCGAGCACTCCCGCGCGCGATCACACGCTCACGCACGGCGTCGGTGACTTCCGCCAGCGGCCGCGTGCGCGCCGGGTTGTAGGTCACGACGCGGGCGGCGGCCAGTTGGCTGGGCCCGATGTCGACCGCGTCGGTGTTGCGCTTGTTGGCCACCGCGTCGTTGCCGAACACGGCCGACAGCAGTTTGGCCGAGGCCAACGCGCCCGTGGCCCCCGCCGCAGGCGTGCGCTGCACGGTCGCGGTGCGCAGCGGCAGCTTCAGGCGTTCGACCACGGGTTGCAGGCTGTCGGACTGCTCGTACACCATGTTCGTGAACTGCTCGGCCGCATCGACATAGCGGCGCTGCGCCAGGCTGCGACGCACCTCGG
>JBBRVT010000648.1:0-2228 GCA_038246615.1 Burkholderiales bacterium | reverse complement strand
GCATTTCCATCGTGCGGCGCATTGCGCAATTGCACGGGTTGACGGTGGAGTTTGGCGATCGCAGCGCTGGGCGCGGCATGCGGGTGGTCCTCACACGCATTTAGCCTGGTGCGCCGAACTGTTCTGTACCTGGTATTTGTGACAGCCGCTCGCCGGAAGGCTGCCGTCGCAATACAGAGGCCAGTTCGCATGTCTGCTGTGCGGGTCCGCCGGGCACGAGACCAGCGCGCACGGCGGGCGGCAATCGACTCATTGGCGACACCCATCGTGCCAAACTCAACGCCCGGAAGGGGTCGCGCCGCCTTCGAGCCCGCAGTGAGACTGCGGCAGCGGTGTCGCCGATGTCCCCGATGTCCTCAGGTCTCAATTGGCACTTGCATTGCGATTCGTGGGCAAGTCTTCGAGACGTCCTGCCGGCCATTGAAGAACCACTTCGCATATCAACAGCGGAACAATCCAGGACAGCCAGATGAATGCTGCGCCGCTTCCAAGCTCAGGAAAGGACGGGATCTTGGAAACCAGCCGGCACAGCACGAATGCCCACACGAGAACGTAGCTTCGGATCATCCAGGCGCGATGCGAGTCGAATCTCCGGTTTCGTGCCGCTCGGACAGCCATTGCTGCGGCGCCCAGCCAGGCCAGGCCCAGGGAGGCGAGCGCCCAACCCATGTCGTTCGCCTTCAGGAGGGTGACTTCAAAGGATGCAGCCGGTGCCTTCGCGTGTCCGTTGCTCAATGCAAGAAGGATTGCCGAGACCGAGCCGATCACCCCTCCGATCAGGTAGGCATACCCCAGTGGCTTGTGCATGCGGAAGTGCTGCCGCGTGGCGCCTAGATAAAGATTGGCCGCGCCCACGAACAGCATGACGGTTCCACCGACTGTGTGGATGAAAACGTAGGGGAAGTGCGTCTTGTGGTTGGCTGCGGCGGACAGGTTGAAGACCGGCAGGGCAATCAGCCACCAGGCAATGCAGCCCGTGAGTACGGCGAACACGAGCACGAGGCCTGACGGCGAAAGCAGCCAATTTGGGTGGGTACGGGAGGTGCGCATTGGATGGGGCCTGATGTTCGAGATCAGCGATTGACTACGGCCGGCCACCGAGCCCGGCGTGGGCGAAACTGTATCGTGCATCCAGCGCGTTGAGGCCATGGGCTTACGCCATGTGCCGAGACATGACCCGACCGGTAAACGGCCCTTTCCACGCGGCCTGACTGGGTAGCATCTGGATTGGGGGTTCCAGAATCGAGGTGTTCAAGGATCTTCTTCATCACAGGCCGGTGCAGGATGCCCGCGGTGCTCTTCAGTTCACCGAGCAGTTGCCCGCCGTGAGCGACGGGAACTGGCCGGAAGTGTCGGAGTGCTGCCTGGCTGACAAGCAGAACGTCGCGGCCTCGGCGCGTCGCGATGGCACCGGCTGGCGCACGCCCGCCCGCCCGCCCGCCCGCCCGCCCGCCCGCCCGCTTCAGCGCCGGTAATCCTGTTCCCGGTGGTGCCGAACCGCGCCCACGATGACCTTGTCGCCGACGATCTCGAACAGAACCACGCAGCCTGTGCCACCGAACGGAACGATCAATTCGCGCGAGCGACCACTTCCAAGTTCTCCCCGACGGCATGAGTAGGGCGACCAGGACTGCATCCGCATTCCTTTGCGGATGAAAGCCGACCGCTCCGACCGGCACTTCGCGCGCACCACAGCCGCGGCGCGCGCGCTACTTGCCGCGCGCCCGCTCCAGCAGCGCACGCGCCTCTTCGCGCCGGCCCAGGAACTGAGGACGATGCCTTCGCACACCAGCGCTTCGCTGCGACCGGGAAAGCTCTCGCTGATCTGGTGCGCCCTGGCGGCCAGGGCCTGCATGCGCCTTTCGCGCCCGTCGGCCGGAGTCTGGTAGCGAATCACCTCCCAGTCGCGCTGCACCTCGGCCACAGCGTCGTCGACCGGTGCAGCCGCGGCCGGCAGCAAGGGCAGTGCGCACAGCAAGGCGCCCAGGCCGAGAACGGCAGTGTGCCGGCCGGCCTTGGGGCGACGGCAAGCCCCGGCATCGGCGAGGCAGGACCTGTTGCTGAACATGCGCCTTCCGCACGGCCATGCCGCTATGGCAAGCCGATGAAAACCCATGCTTCGGGCGGCCGATGAAGCCGGCCTGAAGCGCTGTAGCGAAAGACAACAGCGACCAGCCGATAGCAATCAGCACTCAGCACTCAGCACTCAGCACGCAGCCCGCAGCACT
>JBBRVT010000647.1:0-2234 GCA_038246615.1 Burkholderiales bacterium | reverse complement strand
GAGGCGGTCGATCTCCTCCACGCTGGCCTCGGCGATGCAGCAGGCCAGGGCCTTGGCGCGGATCTCGTCGAACAGGCGTTCGCGCTTACGCGCGCTGAGGGTCTTGCTGTCGGCCAGGCCGGCGATGGGCTGCAGTTCATCCAGGATGACCGCCGCAGCCACCACCGGGCCGGCGAGCGGCCCGCGGCCGGCTTCGTCCACGCCGGCCGTCAGCGGCAGCATGGGCCAGGGTTTGGGGCGGCGGCTAGCGCGCGGCGATGACGTGGGCGATGGCATCGGTGGCCTTCAATGCGGTGTTCTGACGCAGGCTGTGGTGCAGGTCGGTGAAGCGGCGGGTGGTGGCCGCGCAGCGCGGTTCGTCGTCCAGCCAGGCCAGGCCCTCGCGCGCCAGCGCGGCGGGCGTGGCGGCGTCCTGGATCAGCTCGGGCACCACGAACTCGCCGCACAGGATGTTGGGCAGGCCGAACCAGGGCTGGTAGGCCTGGCGGCGCATGCGCTGCCAGTTCAGCCAGGCCAGGTGGTAAGTGATGACCATGGGCCGCTTGAACAGCGCCGCCTCCAGCGCGGCCGTGCCGCTGGCGACCAGCGTCAGGTCGCAGGCGGCCAGCGCGGCGTGCGACTGGCCGTCCAGCAAGCTGATGGCCGCGCCCGCGCCATGCTGGGCGACGATGGGCGCCACCAGCGGCTGCAGCCCGGGCGCCACCGGCAGCACGAAGCGCAGGCCCGGGCGCTGGCGCTGCATCAGCTCCGCCGCCGCCGCGAGGCGCGGCGCGATGTGCAGGATCTCGCTGCGCCGGCTGCCGGGCAACAGGGCCACCACGGTATCGCCCTCGGCCAGGCCCAGCGCCGCGCGCGCCACAGCCCTGGGCGGCACCAGCGGGATGGCATCGGCCAGCGGGTGGCCGACGAAGGTGGCCGCCACGCCGTGGCGCTGCAGCAGCGCCGGCTCGAACGGGAACAGGCACAGCACATGGTCGGCCGCAGCCGCCAGCTTGTGCACCCGCTCACCGCGCCAGGCCCAGATCGACGGGCAGACGAAGTGGATCGTCTTCAGCCCACCGGCGCGCAGCCGCGTCTCCAGGCCGAAGTTGAAATCGGGCGCGTCGATGCCGATGAAGGCGGCCGGGCGTTCGGCCAGCAAGCGGTCGCCCAGCTGGCGGCGGATGCGCAGCAGCTCGGGCAGGCGCTTCAGTGCATCGACATAGCCGAACACGCTCAGCCGCTCATGCGGCCACCAGGCGTCGAGGCCCTGGGCGACCAGCTTCGGCCCGCCGATGCCCGCCGCCTGCAGGCCCGGCCAGCGCGCCCGCAGGCCCTGCAGCAGCAGGCCGCCCAGCAGGTCGCCCGAGGCCTCGCCGGCCACCAGGCCCAGGCGCAGCGGCGCGTCGCCCATCGCGGCGCCCATGCCCTGCCTCAGCGGACGATGCCGCGGGTGGCGCCGGCCAGGAAGTCGAGCATGGCCCGTACGTCGCCGGCCACGCCCTCGGCGCCGCTCTCAGCTGCAACATCGGCCAACGCGACGATCTGCTGCGTGGCGTCGGCCAGCGGCAAGTTGCTGCGGTACAGCAGCCTGTACATCTGGCGAATGATGGCCTGGCGCTCGGCGCTGAAGTCGCGCCGTTTCAGCCCGGTGAGGTTGACCGCACGCGCGGCCAGCGGGTTGCCGTCGGCGGTGATGAAAGGCGGAACGTCTTGCGCCACATGGGCCTGGAAGCCGATCATCGCGTGCGCGCCGATCTTCACGAACTGGTGCACGCCCGACAGCCCGCCGATGGTGGCCCAGTCGCCCACCTGCACATGGCCGGCCAGGGTGGCGTTGTTGGCCAGCACGCAGCGGTTGCCCAGCCGCACGTCGTGGGCGATATGCACATAGGCCATCACCCAGTTGTCGTCGCCGATGCGGGTGACACCTTCGTCCTGCACTGTGCCGGTGTTGACGGTGACGAACTCGCGGAAGGTGTTGCGATCGCCGATCACCAGGCGGGTGGATTCGGCGCGGTACTTCATGTCCTGAGGCGCGGCGCCGATGCTGGCGAACTGGAAGATGCGGTTGTCGCGGCCGATGCTGGTGTGGCCCTCTATGACGCAATGCGCGCCGATGCTGCTGCCCTCGCCGATGCGCACATGCGGGCCGATCACGGCATAGGGGCCCACTGTGACATCGGCGGCCAGCTCGGCCTGCACGTCGACCAGCGCGGTGGCGTGGATCAGGCCCGTGCCCATGCCCGCCTCCT
>JBBRVT010000646.1:0-2243 GCA_038246615.1 Burkholderiales bacterium | reverse complement strand
GCCGGGCTGATCGGCCCGATCTGGCTGCCCGGCGGCAACACGTACACCCGCTCGGTGACGCTGGGCCGGCCCTTGCTGTCGAGAAAGCTCACCAGCGCCTCGCCTACGCCCAGCTCGGTGATGGCGGTCTCGATGTCCAGCCCGGGGTTGGCGCGCATCGTGGTGGCGGCGCTCTTCACCGCCTTCTGGTCGCGCGGGGTGAAGGCGCGCAGCGCATGCTGCACCCGGTTGCCGAGCTGGCCCAGCACGGTGTCGGGCACGTCCAGCGGGTTCTGGGTGACGAAGTACACCCCCACGCCCTTGCTGCGCACCAGGCGCACCACCAGCTCGATGCGCTCGACCAGCACCGCCGGCGCGTCCTTGAACAGCAGGTGCGCCTCGTCGAAGAAGAACACCAGCTTGGGTTTGTCCAGATCGCCCACCTCGGGCAGCAGCTCGAACAGTTCGCTCAGCATCCACAGCAGGAAGGTGCCGTACAGCCGCGGCGCGTTCATCAGCTTGTCGGCGGCCAGCACGTTGATCACGCCCAGGCCGTCGGTGGTCTGCATCAAGTCGCTGATGTCGAGCATCGGCTCGCCGAAGAACTTGTCGCCGCCCTGGCTCTCGATCTGCAGCAGCCCGCGCTGGATGGCGCCGACGCTGGCGGCGCTGACATTGCCGTAGCTGGTGGTGAACTGGCTGGCGTTGTCGCCCACATGCTTCAGCATGGTGCGCAGGTCTTTCAGGTCCAGCAGCAGCAGGCCCTGGTCGTCGGCGATCTTGAACACCATGTTCAGCACGCCGGTCTGCGTCTCGTTCAACGCCAGCATGCGCGCCAGCAGCAGCGGGCCCATGTCGCTGACGGTGGCGCGCACCGGGTGGCCGGCCTCGCCGAACACGTCCCACAGCGTGGTGGGGCAGGCCACGGCCGGCGGCGCGGTGATGCCGCGCTCGGCCAGGATGCCGGCCAGCTTGGAGCCGATGCTGCCGGCCTGGCTGATGCCGGTGAGGTCGCCCTTGACGTCGGCCATGAACACCGGCACGCCGATCCGCGAGAAGTTCTCTGCCAGGGTCTGCAGCGTGATGGTCTTGCCGGTGCCGGTGGCCCCGGTGATCAGGCCGTGGCGGTTGGCCAGCGCCGGCAGCAGTTCGCAGCGGATGTCGCCGCGCTGGGCGACGAGGATGGGTTCAGCCATGGAAAACGCTCCAGCGGGACAACGGTGCCGGCAGTCTAGCGGGCGGCCAGCCCCCGGCAGGCGGCCACCACTTAAACTCGCCGGCTCAAGCACAAGGAGCAAGACCCCCATGGCAGGGCATTCCAAATGGGCCAACATCCAGCACCGCAAGGGCCGGCAGGATGAGAAGCGTGCCAAGGTCTGGACGCGGATCATCCGCGAAATCACCGTCGCCGCGCGCCAGGGCGGGGGCGATGTGTCCGCCAATCCGCGCCTGCGGCTGGCCATCGACAAGGCACGTGCCGCCAACATGCCGGCCGACCGCATCAAGTACAACATCGACAAGGCGTCGGGCGCGCTGGAAGGCATGAACTACGAGGAGATCCGTTACGAGGGCTACGGCATCGGCGGCGCCGCAGTCATCGTCGACACCATGACCGACAACCGGGTGCGCACCGTGGCCGAAGTGCGGCATGCCTTCAGCAAATACGGCGGCAACCTGGGCACCGAGGGGTCGGTGGCCTTCCAGTTCAAGCACTGCGGGCAGTTCGTCTTCGCCCCCGGCACCAGTGAAGACAAGGTGATGGACGTGGCGCTGGAAGCCGGCGCCGACGACGTGGTGACCGACGACGACGGCGCCATCGAGGTGCTGTGCGCGCCGCCCGGCTATGAAGCGGTGAAGCACGCGCTGGAAGCCGCCGGCCTGCATCCCGACGTCGCCGCTGTCACGATGCGCGCCGAAAATCCGGTCAGCCTCTCCGGCGAGGACGCCGAGCGCATGCAGAAACTGCTGGACGTGCTGGAAGACCTCGACGACGTGCAGGACGTGTTCCACAACGCCGAGATGGCTGAATCCGCATGAATGTTCTCGTGATCGGCGGCGGTGGCCGTGAGCATGCCCTGGCCTGGAAACTGGCGCAGAGCTCGAAGGCCCAGCAGGTTTTTGTGGCGCCGGGCAACGGCGGCACCGACCGCGAAGGGCGGGTGAAAAACCTGGCCCTGACCGACCCGGTGGCGCTGGCCGATTTCGCCCAGGCCAACAAGGTGGGGCTGACGGTGGTGGGCCCCGAGGCGCCGCTGTCGGCCGGC
>JBBRVT010000645.1:0-2257 GCA_038246615.1 Burkholderiales bacterium | reverse complement strand
TGCAAGGCAGCGCGCGGGTGATGGGCACGGTGGCGCTGTCGCTGGCCACCTTCATGAACGTGCTGGACTCGTCCATCGCCAACGTGTCGATCTCGGCCATCGCCGGCGATGTGGGCGTCAGCCCGTCGCAGGCCACCTGGGTGATCACCAGCTTCGGCGTGGCCAACGCCATCGCCGTGCCGCTGACCGGCTGGCTGACGCAGCGTTTCGGCGCCGTGCGGCTGTGGACCGCCAGCGTGCTGCTGTTCGTGCTGGCGTCGATGCTGTGCGGCCTGGCCACGTCGCTGGAGACGCTGGTGGCCGCGCGGGTGCTGCAGGGCCTGGTGGCCGGGCCGATGATGCCCTTGTCGCAGACGCTGCTGATGGCCAGCTACCCGCGCGCCCAGGCCGGCCGCGCGCTGGCCTTCTGGGGCATGACCACGCTGGTGGCGCCGGTGGTGGGCCCGCTGCTGGGCGGCTGGCTGACCGACAATTTCAGCTGGCCGTGGATCTTTTTCATCAACCTGCCGCTCGGGCTGTTCACTGCCGCCGTCGGCTGGAGCCTGTACCGCGAGCGCGAGACACCCACCCGGCGCCTGCCGATCGACGCCGTCGGCCTGACGCTGCTGGTGCTGGGCGTGGGCGCGATGCAGCTGGTGCTCGACCTCGGCCCCGTGGCCGACTGGTTCGCCAGCACCGGGATCGTGGTGCTGGCGGTGGTGGCGGTGGTCGGGCTGGCGGTGTTCGTGGCCTGGGAACTGACCGATGCCCATCCGGTGGTCGACCTGCGGCTGTTCGGCGAGCGCAACTTCACCGTCGGCGTGCTCACCACCGGCATCGGCTACGGACTGTTCCTGGGCAATGTGGTGCTGCTGCCGATGTGGCTGCAACAGTGGATGGGCTACACCGCCACCCAGGCCGGCATGGCGCTGGCGCCGGTGGGCATTCTGGCCATCCTGCTGTCGCCGCTGGTGGGCCGCAAGGTGGCGCAGTGGGACCCGCGCTGGATGGCCAGCGGCTCGTTCGTGATCTTCTTCGTGGTGCTGTGGATGCGCTCGGGCTTCACGCCGCAGACCGACATCGCCACCATCATGGTGCCCACCCTGCTGCAGGGTGCGGCGCTGGCGTTCTACTTCATTCCGCTGACCACCATCAGCCTGGCCGGCATCCCGCAGGCGCGGCTGCCGGCCGCCACCGGCTTGGCGACCTTCGTGCGCATCGCCTCCGGCGCGATGGGCGCGTCCATCGCCACCACGGTGTGGAAGTCACGCGCGGTGCTGCACCACGCCCACCTGGTAGAGCAGCTGCAGCCTGGCAGCGCCGCGCTGGCCAGCGCCCTGGCCACGCTGCAGGCGACCGGCCTGAGCGAGCCCGCCGCACTGGCCCAGCTGACATGGCTGATCGACCAGCAGGCCCACACCCGCGCCGCAGACGACATCTTCCTGGCCTCGGCCTGGCTGTTCCTGGGGCTGATCGCACTGGTCTGGCTGACACGCCGGCCGCCGCCGGTCGCGCCGGTGGACGTGCGACCATCCCGACCCGATGAACGGTCATGACCACCCGGCCGTGCGTCCTGCCAGCCATCCCGTGTTGTTCTCCTTCCGATCCTTGACACGCCCATGCACCCCAGCTTCCAGGACGACCTGCTCCACCGCCACCTCCATGCCCTGCTGGGCCCGCTCGAACCCGATGCACTGGCGCTGCTGCAAGCCAGCCTGGAATGGATCACGTTGCCCGGTGGCCAGACCCTGATGGTGCAGGGCGAAGCCGGTGAGGCGATGTACCTCGCCATCAGCGGCCGCCTGCGCGCCTATGTGCGCGGCGCCGACGGCCAGGAGCGTGCGGTGCGCGAGATGACCCGCGGCCAGGTCATCGGCGAGATGAGCCTCTACACCGACCAGCCGCGCTCGGCCACGGTGGTGGCCATCCGCGACTCGGTGCTGGTGCGGCTGGGCAAGGCGGCCTTCCTGCAGCTGCTTGCCACCAGCCCGCGGCTGTCGATGCAGCTTACCCGCCAGATGATCCAGCGGCTGCAGGCGCCGCCGGCGCGCGCCGATGCATCGCGGCCGGTGGTGCTGGCGCTGCTGCCCATCACGGCTGGGGTCACGGCTGGTGTCACGGCTGGCATCACGGCTGGCATGGCCGCCGGCATCGACCTGCCCAGCTTCGCCGCCCGCCTGGCGGCCCAGCTGACCGCGCAGGCCCTGGGCGCAGACGGCCAGCCGGCGCGGGTGTGCCTGGTCGATGCCGCGCAGATTGACCAGGCGCTGCAGCAGCC
>JBBRVT010000644.1:0-2261 GCA_038246615.1 Burkholderiales bacterium | reverse complement strand
CGCTGCACCTTCGCACCCATGCCCATCAGCTGCGACAGGGTCTTGCGGTCCAGGCGCTGCACGTCGTCGAACCAGGTCGTCATCAGCTCGATCAGCTCGTGCATGCCGCGCATGCGTTCCTGGGCGATGCGGTCTTCCTCGGTCGTCGCTTCCTCCAGCAGCGCGTTGCGCAGCATCGACAACGTGGGCTCGATCTCGCGCCGGCGGCGTTCTTCGGCAAGGGTCTGGAACACCTCCCAGGCGTCGGACGGGGCTTCGAAGTACTCGCGCCTGTCACCGCTGAAGTGGCGCAGGCTCACCAGCCGCCAGGCCTGCAGTTCCTTCAGGCCCATGCTGACGTTGCTGCGGCTGAATTCGAGCCGTTCGGCGATGTCGTCGGCGTTCAGCGGCACCGGCGAGACATAGATCAGCGCGTACATCTGCCCGACCGTGCGGTTGATGCCCCAACGGCTGCCCATCTCACCGAAGTGGCTGACAAAGCTGTGTACGAGCGGGGAAAGGTGGGTCATGGCGGAGGGTGATGAATGCGGGTGGGGGGCCGGGTCTGGTGTTCAGTGCCGGCAGCAGTGCTTCCCTGGGTGCCGCCTTCAATGCCTGAATTTTCAGTAATTACTGAAAGTCGGGGAAGCTAAAAGTGTGGCGACCATCACGGGCACGGGGTCAAGGCGGCGCAAGTGGGGCGCAGGCGAGGCTGCTAGAGTCCCGCGCCATGTCTGATGCGACCACCCCGCAAGCCCTGTCCGGCCGCCATCTGGTGCTGGGCCTCAGTGGTGGCGTCGCCTGCTACAAGGCCGCCGAGCTGGCGCGTGAACTGCAGCGTGCCGGGGCCACCGTGCAGGTGGTGATGACGGACGCGGCGCAGCAGTTCATCACCGCGGTGACGATGCAGGCCCTCACCGGTCGCCCCGTCGTCACCAGCCAGTGGGACCGCGACCCGCCCAACGCGATGGCGCACATCAACCTCGGTCGCGAGGCCGATGCCATCGTCGTCGCACCGGCCAGTGCTGACTTCATCGCCCAGCTGGCGCAGGGCCGGGCCGGCGAGCTGCTGCCGCTGCTGTGCCTGGCGCGCCCACGGGAGAGTTGCCCGCTGCTGCTGGCCCCGGCCATGAACCGCGAGATGTGGGCCCACCCGGCCACGCAGCGCAATGTCGCCCAGGTGCAGGCCGACGGCGCGGTGCTGCTGGGCCCGGCCGCGGGCGATCAGGCCTGTGGCGAGGTCGGCGACGGCCGCATGCTGGAAGCCACCGAGTTGTGTGACGCTGTCATCGCCTTCTTCGAGCCCAAGTTGCTGGCGGGCCGCCAGGTGCTGATCACGGCCGGCCCCACCTTCGAGGCCATCGACCCGGTGCGCGGCATCACCAACCATTCCAGCGGCAAGATGGGCTTTGCCATCGCACGCGCTGCCGCCGAGGCCGGGGCCCAGGTCACCCTGGTGGCCGGCCCCGTGCACCTGCCCACGCCGGCGGGCGTGCGCCGCATCGACGTCACCAGCGCGCAGCAGATGGCCGACGCGGTGCTGGCGCGGGCGCCGGGCCAGGATCTGTTCATCGCCACCGCCGCGGTGGCCGACTGGCGCCCGGCGCAGTCGCACGAGAGCAAGCTGAAGAAGACCGATGCCGCGCTCGGCGGCCGCCCGCCGGTGCTGGAGATGGTCGAGAACCCCGACATCCTGGCCACGGTGGCCGCGCTGCCCGCGCTTCAGCGGCCCTGGTGCGTCGGCTTTGCCGCCGAAAGCCACGACCTGGCGGCGTACGCCCATGCCAAGCGCTTGCGCAAGGGCATCCCGCTGATCGTCGGCAACCTCGGCCCGGCCACCTTCGGCCGCGACGACAACGCCCTGCTGCTGGTGGACGAACACGGTCAGACCGAATTGCCCGGCGACGGCCGGCGCGCCGACAAGCTGGTGCTGGCGCGGGCGCTGGTGGCCCATGTCGCGCCACTGCTGCCGGCGCGCGGGCCCCGCACATGACGACCATCGACATCAGGCTGCTGGACCCGCGCATCGCCGACACGCTGCCCGCCTACGCCACGCCCGGCAGCGCCGGCCTGGACCTGCGGGCCTGCATCGACACGCCGCTGGTGCTGGCACCGGGTGAGACGGCGCTGATCCCCACCGGCCTGGCGCTGCACATCGCCGACCCGGGGCTGGCCGCGATGATCCTGCCGCGCTCGGGCCTGGGCCACAAACACGGCATCGTGCTGGGCAACCTGGTGGGTCTGATCGACAGCGACTACCAGGGCCCGCTGAGGGTCAGTTG
>JBBRVT010000643.1:0-2262 GCA_038246615.1 Burkholderiales bacterium | reverse complement strand
TTCCAACTGGCCAGCGTGATGAAGCAGCGTGTAGGCCGCCTGCCCGAAGAAACCACGGCGCGGGCCGACAACGCACGCATCCTGCGCTACCTGGCCAAGACCACCATCAACCCGGCAATCGCCGCCGGCATCGATACCGAGGTGGGCTCTCTTCAGTCGGGCCGGCTGGCCGACCTGGTGTTCTGGCCGCGGGCCTCGTTTGGCATCAAGCCGTGGATGGTGATGAAGTCAGGCTTCATCGCCTGGTCGGTGATGGGCGACGGCAACGCCAGCCAGAGCAGCAGCGAGCCGCAGATCCAGCGGCCGATGTTCGGCAGCTTTGGCTTGTCGCCGCAACACCTGGGCGTCAACTTCATGTCGCAACTGGCCATTGCCAACGGCGTGGGCAGCCGCCTGGGCCTGGGCAAGGCCTGCGTGGCCATCCGCTCGGTGCGTGCGCTGGGCAAGCGCGACATGTTGCACAACAGCGCGCTGCCGCACATCGAGGTCGACCCGGCCAGCTTCGAGGTGCGGGCCGATGGTGTTCTGCTCAGCTGCGCACCTGCCGAGCTGGTGCCGCTCAACCGAAAGTACATGCTGCGATGAGCACACCGATGAATCTGGCCACGGGTTTGCCAATGGCGCTGCGCCCGCACGGCGCCGCCCGCATCGGCATCGGCGGGCCGGTGGGCAGTGGCAAGACTTCGCTGCTGGAGCGGCTGATTCCACACCTGCAGGCCCGTGGTGTGGACCTGGCGGTGATCACCAACGACCTGGTCACCCAGGAAGACGCCGAGCGCCTGCGCCGCACCAGCCTGCTGCCGGCCGAGCGTATCCTGGGGGTGGAGGCTGGCGCCTGCCCGCACACCGTGATCCGCGAGGATCCGTCGCTCAACATCGAGGCCGCCGACAGCCTGGACCGCGCCTTCCCCGGTCTGGAGATGATCCTCATCGAGAGTGGCGGCGACAACCTGGCGTCTACCTTCTCGCTCGACCTGGTCGACTGGTGGATCTTCGTCATCGACGTGGCCGGCGGCGACGACATCCCGCGCAAGCGTGGCCCGGGTGTGGTCCAGGCCGATCTGCTGGTGATCAACAAGACCGACCTGCACCCGTACGTGGGCGTGGACTTGCCGCGCATGGTGGCCGAGGCCTCGGCGGTGCGCGACGGTCGGCCGGTGCAGTGCACCAACTGCCGCGCAGACGAGGGTGTCGATCGGGTGGCCGACGCCCTGTGCGCAGCCGTGCTGCGCCGGTGACGCCAGACAACAGGACCGCCGGCACGGCGCAGCTGCGCCTGCACTTTGTGCGTGCGGCCGGCGGCCGCACGGTGCTGGCACAACGCGTTGTGCGCTACCCGCACCACATCACCGCGCCGCTGGCGGGCCGGCACGATGCGGTGCTGGTGGTGCAGTCAGCCTCGGGGGGCTTGTACGGTGGCGAGCAGCTGCAGCAGCAGGTGCTGCTGGGTGCAGGCGCACAGGTGGAGCTGCGCTTTCCGTCCGCCACCGTCGTGCATGCGGTCCGGCAGCAGCCAGCGGTGCAGCAGAGCGTGGTGTTGCAGGTGGGCGAGGGCGCCGCCTTGTGCCATCTGCAGCGCCCGCTGATCTTGCTGCCAGGCGCCCGGCTGGTGCAGCGCCTGCACGCCAGCGTGGCGCCGGCTGCGCATCTGCTGTGGTGCGAGGGCGTCACCCTGCACGACCCCGCCAGCCCGGCAACGCAGCAGGTAGCGCCGCCACCCGGGCCCACCGCTGCCCGCAGCATCGACAGCCGCCTGACCATCACCGACGCGGCAGGCCGGCCTCGGGTGATCGACCGCTTCTGCATCGACGAGGCCAAGCTGAGCGCGGCCGTGCCCGGTGTGACCGGCAGCCACCGGGCGTTTGGTGCGCTGTGGTGGATCGGTGGCCTGCCGAACGGCGCCTGGCCGCGCTGGCGTGCAGCGGTGCAGGCGCTGCATGCGGCCGGCACCGGCCTGTCGGTGGCCGCGTCCACCCTGCCAAACGACATGGGTGTCGTGATACGGGTGGCCGCCGTCGATGGTGGTGGCCTGGACGCGGCGCTGCAAAGCCTGCTCGGCGTGGTGGTGCAAGACCGGAGCGCAGAGATCGCCACAGGCAGGGCGAAGAGAGCGGCCGCCTGAGCAGCGGCTCTGCCCAGCGCCCTCGCTCGGCCCGTCGCTCAGCTGCGCAGGTGGCAGGCCACCTGGTGCCCGTCGCCCACCACCTTCAACACCGGCGACTGCACATCGCACAGCCCCTTCTGCGCGATCGGACAGCGGGT
>JBBRVT010000642.1:0-2264 GCA_038246615.1 Burkholderiales bacterium | reverse complement strand
GCTGTTGTCCAGCGACAGCATCGTCACGCTGATCACTGCGCTGGGCACCAGCATCGGCAGTGAAGAATTCAACATCGACAAGCTGCGCTACCACCGCATCATCATCATGACCGACGCCGACGTGGACGGCGCGCACATCCGCACCCTGCTGCTGACCTTCTTCTACCGGCAGATGCCGGTGTTGGTGGAGCGCGGCCACATCTACATCGCCCAGCCACCCCTGTACAAGGTGAAGGTGGGCAAGCACGAGCAGTACCTGAAGGACGGGCCCGATCTCGACAACTTCCTGCTGAAGGTGGCGCTGGACGGCGCGGTGGTGCTGCCCGACGGCATCGCCCGCGAAGACGATCCAATCGGGACCCGCGCACCGCTGCAAGGCGAGGTGCTGCAGGGCCTGGCCGCCAAGTACGTGCTGGCCACCCATGTGATGAGCCGCCTGGGCAACTGGATGGACCTGGACGGCTTGCGCGCCATCGCCAACGGCCTGACGCTGGACCTGGACAGCACGGCAGCGGCCGAGGGCAGCGCCATCGCGTTGCAGGGCGCACTGCACGACGCCACGGTAGAAGCGCAGTTCGATGCCCGCACCGACAAGCACCTGCTGCGCATCAGCCGCCGGCTGCACGGCAACGTCAAGAGCAGCGTGATCACGCAGGACTTCACCCACGGTGCCGACTACGCCGCGCTGAGCCAGGCCGGCCAGACCTTCAAGGGCCTGCTGGGCGAGGGCGCCCTGGTGCGCCGCGGCGAGGGCGAGCGCGCCAAGGAGCAGAAGGTGGTCGACTTTCGCGCCGCGATGGCGTGGCTGATCGGCCAGGCCGAAAACGCGGTCGGCCGCCAGCGCTACAAGGGGCTGGGCGAGATGAACCCGTCACAGCTGTGGGAGACCACGATGGACCCGACCGTGCGCCGGCTGCTGAAGGTGCAGATCGACGATGCGATCGAGGCCGACCGGGTGTTCACCATGCTGATGGGCGACGAGGTGGAACCGCGGCGGGAGTTCATCGAGAGCAATGCGTTGCGGGCAGCGAATATCGACGTTTGAGCGGCTTTGCATTGACCGCCCGCGTGTGCTGCCATGCCCCGCACGCTGGCTGATCTGAGCGATGCGGCTGCCGTTCAGGCAGCGCTCGACGAATATCTGCGGTTGGGTCAGCAAGCGTTCCTGGAACGGCATGGCTTTGCGCGTGCCACCAGCCATGTCGTGCGCGATCCGCGCAGTGGGCAATGGGCTGATTCCAAGGCCATTGCCGGTGTGGCGGTCGGCTACCAGTTCCCGGCCGATGGCGCGTTACGAGCAGCGCAGTTCTCAGGTGGCACGGCGACGGTGGTCCGGCGGCTGACCACGCTCGGATTCAGCTTCAGACCACTCCATGCCGTGGCCGGTGAAGACTGGCGCCGCGACGAGGTGGAGTTGATCGTCGCCGACTACCTGGACATGCTGCTGCGGGAACTGGCGGGCCAGCCCTACAACAAGACAGCGCATCGCCGCCAGTTGCAGCAGCGCTTGGCTGGCCGCACCGATGGTTCCCTCGAGTTCAAGCACGCCAACATCAGTGCGGTGATGCTGGAACTGGGCTACCCGTACATCCGCGGTTACCAGCCGCGCAGCAATTTTCAGCGCACGCTGCTGGTGGATGTGGTGCAGCTGTTGGTCGGCCAGCACCGTGCGTTGGACGAACTCGCCTTGTCTGCTGTCGAGCGGCCTGCCGTCGCCGCTGACCACACCGACTTTGCCCGGGTGCTGAGCGATGCGCCACGCACCGAGCACACCGCACGGGAAGACAGCCCTGCGTACCTGCGTGCGCCACTGAAGCGCGACTACCTTGCACGGGAGGCCCAGAACCGCTCGCTCGGCCAGGCCGGCGAATTGTTTGCGCTGGACTTTGAGCGTTGGCGGCTGGTGCAGCTCGGTGCGGGGCAATTGGCTGAGAAAGTGCGGCACGTGTCGGTCGACGATGGCGATGGTTTGGGCTATGACTTGCGCTCGTTCGAGCCCGACGGCAGCGAGCGCTTCATCGAAGTCAAGACCACCAGCTTTGGTGAGCGCACGCCGTTCTTCGTGTCGGCCAACGAAGCCCGCTTCGCGCGGGACCACCGCGATAGCTTCCGGCTGTACCGTCTGTTCGATTTCCGCTCGGCACCCAAGCTGTTTGAACTGGCTGGGGCGATCGAGCACCATTGCCTGCTGGATGCGGTGACGTTCCGCGCCAGCTTCGGTTGATGCCACCGTGTGTTGCTCGACGGCGGTGAGGCGATGGTGG